>JACMKO010000181.1 GCA_014380065.1 Leptolyngbya sp. ES-bin-22
GCTGTGGAGGCGAATCTCATCGCGAGCACAGCAAGGACATGGATGTGAGAATAGATCCATCATGCCATTGAATTTAGATTTAGATTGTGTCAACTCCTGCTCGCTCTAAAGTATATACAGAAACGCTTTTTCTATCCCATGTGACGGAACCAGTGCCGCCTAAAACGGCACGTCATCATCTTCGTCTGGTTCGTAGTCTGTCTCTGGCAAGGCAGTTGCGGCTTCCTCTTTGAGGCTGGCTGTATCGAGTTCTGCTAGTTTGGGGGCTTCTGATATGGTGTCGCTGTCGCTCATATCGACTACTCTGCCGCCAAAAAAGTCTGCCAGTTGTTTTGCGGCGCGGGTTACGTCGTCTTCTTGCTGCCACCGATCGGGCGTAATGTAAGCTGCTGCTTCTGTGTCATGGTTGGAAGAAGGCTGTTGGGGCGCTGACGGTGCTGGCGAGTTTGTACCCGCTTGAGCGTCGCTTGGGGAGGTTGGCGCGATCGAGTGCCCAGAGTTTGAGGCTTGGCTTACATCAGGAGCATTCAGATTTGTTGGGCGATCGGGGACATTGGAATCGGTTTCTGAGGAGGGCAGGCGATCGGCTGTCTCTGGCTGCTGTACCGTTTGCCCCGTTTGAGACGGTGAATCTGCCACCTGAAGAGCAACTTTTACTTTCGCCTTCAACGCTTTGGCAGCGGCCTTCTCAAGCTGTGGGATCATGCCCGTGATCATTTTGAGCATACTTTGAGACTTCACACCCACCAGAATTTCCTGGTCATTCTGGCTGAGTAGGTGGCAGTTCACGCTTAGCATGGCGCGAGTGCCCTTCAGGTCAATGTGGCTCAGGATTTCCTGCCAGGTTTGGCTGAGCGCAACGCCTGCACCGCTGCTAATTTGGCTCGTCATGTCAGAGAGTGTGGCGGCTGCCGAGTCAGGACGATCGCTCGAAGATACTTCCGCCGCCTCTGCTGGCTCGACTGGGAGTGCTAGAGCGATCGCCTCCACTTGCGAAGGCTTTACTGCCTGAATAGGAGGACTCACCACCCCATCAGCCGCCCTGACTGGACTAACTCTTAACGCCTGACTTCTGACTTCTGACTTCTGACTGATCGCTATTTGCTGCCCCACCGCTGACGGCAACAATCCCATCAACGTGACTTCCAGCCAAAGCCTCGGCTGAGTTGTGCTTTTAATCTGATCTTCACTTTTGCGAAGCTGCTGCTGTCCTGCCAGAATGGTTTGCAGGTCAACAGTTTGGGCAAAGTCACAGAGCGTCGCCCATGTGGGAGGTGTCAGCGCGACCAGATCGCTACGGGCGGGAGCAGTTTTAGCGATAAGCAAATCCCGGTAGAAGCTGGCGAGGTTTTGCAGGACGATCAGCGGTTCGCGTCCCCGATCCATCAGCCGTCGGACGCTATCGAGCAAGGTTTCGGGACTGTCTTGCGCGATCGCCTCCAGCAGTGACATCAAATCGCGCTCTGGCACCGACCCCACCAGATCCCACACTTTATCGACCGAGACTTCGCTTGCCGACAAGCTCAATTGATCCAGCAAGCTTTCGGCATCGCGCATCCCACCTTGAGAGATTTGGGCGATCAGCGTGATGGCATCATCGGTAATCGCGATCGTTTCTTTGGTAGCGATCAACCGGAGATGCTTAGCGCTTGCTTCCAGAGGAATGCGCCGAAAGTCAAACCGCTGACAGCGCGAAATAATCGTGGGTAGCACTCGTTGGGGATCGGTTGTTGCTAACACAAACACCACGCGATCGGGCGGCTCTTCCAGCGTCTTCAGCAACGCATTGAACGCGGCGGTGCTGAGCATATGACATTCGTCTACGACATAGACTTTGTAGCGGCACTGGACGGGTGCAAACTGCGATCGCTCAATCAGTTCGCGAATGTTGTCTACACCTGTATTGCTGGCAGCGTCGATTTCAATCACATCCAACGCCGAGCCTTTGGTGATCGACTGACACACTTCACACACACCACAGGGCTGCGCGGTCGGCACGTCGGACTGCAAGCAATTCAACGACTTTGCCAGAATCCGGGCGCTCGACGTTTTGCCTGTACCCCGTGCGCCCGTGAACAGGTACGCAGGTGCAATGCGTCGCTGCTGTAAGGCGTTCGTGAGCGTTGTGGCGATCGCCTCTTGCCCAACCAGATCGCTGAAGCTTTGTGGACGATATTTGTGATGGAGCGGTTGATACGTCATCGATCTTGAGCCAATCCCTAGCTTCTAGCGTAAGCGACAGTTGACACGAACAGATGAACTATTTTATCGTTTGCTTGACGACGATCGCGCGTGTGCTAACCTTAGTGGTCTTTTGTTAATCGTATACTTGAGGGCTAACCGTTTGAAGATTCAATCGATTTATACCGATGGCGCTTGCTCTGGCAATCCGGGTCCAGGCGGCTGGGGTACGGTCGTCTACTTTGCGGATGGTTCAGCGCATGAAATGGGTGGAGCCAGTGCGCACACAACCAACAACCAGATGGAAATGCAAGCCGCGATCGCAGCACTCCAGTTTTTGAAGGACATTGGTTACGCAGACTCGATCGAACTGTATACCGATAGCGAGTACGTCAAAAACGGCATCACACAGTGGATTCACGGCTGGAAGAAAAAAGGCTGGAAAACGTCCACAGGTAAACCTGTTCTCAATCCTGACCTTTGGCAACAGATGGATGAGCTGAACTCAAAGCAAGTCCAGTGGCGCTACGTGCGTGGGCATACAGGCAACGTTGGCAATGAGCGGTGTGACACGATTGCGCGTGCCTTTTCACTGGGTAAGGTGCCCAACTTGACACAGCTTTCTCTCCCGTTGCACTAATTTAGACTCATCAAATTTGTGCTGACTGATGAGCCTTGAGCAACGTGGCTCACACGCCTGCGCAGAACC
>JACMKO010000182.1 GCA_014380065.1 Leptolyngbya sp. ES-bin-22
CGCAGAACCTGAGCCAGTGCAGCCAGACGCAGACATTAAAGAAGACGAACCGCCTGCCGTTGCTGACGATTACCTGAACTGGGCAAAAGCAGCGTATCAGAATATTCAGAAGCGGCAGCAAGCTGAAACAGTAGCCTCTGGCGTGGAACCCCTTCACGACCCAACAGAAACGGACAGCGCCCAAAAAAGCACGACTCACGAGGAGGCGATCGCCTCAGCGGAGTCAGCGGCTACAGAGTCAATCGCTACGGAAACCACACCTGAAACGGCACCAACCGCACCGTTACCCTTTTGGGCACAAGCAGAAGCCGAACGGCAGGAACGACTGGAGCGATTGCAGGAAAGCGCGCTCGTCGAACCGGAGCCTGCGATCGCCCCTCCAGTCGAAACCACACCAGTAGAACCTGAGTTTATCTTAGACGAAGGCTTTCTCTGGTCGTCGGAAGTGCTCGCAGCTCAAGGGCGGCGACCAGACCAGATTTCGCTGGAAGAAATCACGTGGTTGAATCGGCTGCGTCAGGGGTTAGATAAAACGCGACGAGGCTTGATCAACCAACTGCGGGCGATCGTAGGACAGGGACCGCTCAACGAAGACGCAGTGATGGCGATCGAATCCGTACTTCTGCAAGCGGATGTGGGTGTGGCGGCGACCGATGCCATTATTGCATCGCTCCAAAGCAAGCTGCGTCAGGAAACGTTGCCGCCCGATGCTGCCATCACCTACCTGAAGCAAATCTTGCGAGACATGCTGGATGCGCCGTTGGACAACGCTAAAAACCGCTTCTTTGCGCCCGAAGACGATACCCTCAACATCTGGCTGATCACAGGCGTAAACGGGGCTGGGAAAACAACTACGATCGGCAAACTCGCTCACATTGCCCAAAAATCGGGCTACAACTGCCTGATTGCCGCCGCCGACACCTTCAGAGCCGCGGCGGTTGAGCAAGTCAAAGTATGGGGCAGTCGGAGCGGTGTCGAAGTCATCGCCAATCCAGGTCAGAATACCGATCCTGCTGCTGTAGTCTTTGATGCGATCGCTGCCGCCCAGTCGCGTGGTACTGATTTACTGCTCGTCGATACTGCCGGACGCTTGCAAAACAAGAAAAACCTGATGGACGAACTCAGTAAGATTCGCCGCATTATTGACAAAAAATCGGAGAATGCGGTCGTCGAATCGCTGTTGGTTCTGGATGCCACCCTCGGACAAAACGGGCTGCGACAAGCCGAAGTTTTTTCAGAAGCCGCCCAGCTTAGCGGAGTCATTTTGACCAAGCTAGACGGCACCGCGAAAGGTGGCATTGCGCTGGCGATCGTCCAACAGCTTGGTCTCCCCATCCGCTTCATTGGTGCAGGAGAAGGCATCGAAGACCTGCGACCGTTCTCTAGCTATGAATTTGTTGAAGCGCTGCTGAATGGGTAAAGGGCGGGGAAAGGCTGAGGGCTAAAGGCTGAAGGCTAAAGAACTCAAAACTCAAATCTCCCCTTGCTCCTCCTGCTCCCAAGCTTCCCCCGCTCCCTCACTCCTCACCGTTCCCATCAGCAAGGCTTTCAGGCAATCCACTAGAGTCAGTCAAAATTACGTTATCAATTGAGAGCTTATCTGCTACCGTTGGTAGACTATGCGCAGGTTTGGGCAAAAGTTCAAACGTTAGTGCAACCAAAGGCGATTCTGGAGCCATACCCGCTAGAATCAATTGCACCATGCAACAGCCTGCTCTCGCGGTGATCGTTCGTTC
This sequence comes from Leptolyngbya sp. ES-bin-22, assembly GCA_014380065.1. GTDB lineage: Bacteria > Cyanobacteriota > Cyanobacteriia > Leptolyngbyales > Leptolyngbyaceae > Stenomitos. Next base: position 1,737 of record JACMKO010000182.1, read on the forward strand.
ACCTTGACCTCAATGACTGCCGTGCCTCTTCCTCGCCAGCCATCGCAACGACCTGATGCTGGAACGGCTTCCCCGACTGCTTCGGAACCGTTCCCTGCGACAGATGTGTTACGCGATCGACTTACTGCTCGTCCCCCCAGTGGTGCGAACAGCGGTGTTACGCCTGAGATCACACCAGTCTTTGCGTTGAAGGAGCTGGTCGCGCGGCTCAATCGAGAACAGCACAAAATTCAAGATTTGCTGAGTTCGTTGGGCTTTGCGCTCCGGAGTTTCAACAATCTCAATCAGTTTCTGGAATTGATCCCGCTCATGGCAAGCCGGGTGACAGACAGCGATGGGGGTGCACTGCTGCTGTTTAAGCCGAATGGGCAAGTGCGGCTAGAGCGGCTCCACTGTCAGGATAGCCGCTGGTGTCAAGACATTCGCAAGGCGCTGGAGCTGGCGACGCGGCAGGTAACGTCTTCGCTCACTCCTACGGCTGGAGAAGCAATGACCCTCACACCCAGCGCCATTGCCGCGTTGGATCATCAGGTCAGCCATTACCTGGGTGCCAATGTGCAGCTTTTTGGCACTGCCATTTTGGTGAAAAATACAGAGCGTGGTCGACTGTACGTCTTTAGCCGCGACCCACAGTATGGCTGGACAGAAACCCGCCAAAAGCTCGTGCGTCTGGTGGCAGATCAAACGGCAGTGGCGATCGAGAACGACGAACTCACTGTCGAACTTCGTAAAAAGGAACGGCTCGATCGAGAGCTTGAAATTGGCGCGGAGATTCAACTGCGCCTGTTGCCACGATCGTGCCCCAAAATTCAAGGCATTGAACTTGCAGCCCGTTGTCAATCAGCCAATCGCGTCGGCGGCGATTTTTACGACTTCATCCCTGCTAGCTACGACCAGATTCGTTCCCAAAAAGATGGCAGCAGCGAAGGGAGACGCTGGAGTGTGGCGATCGGAGATGTCATGGGCAAAGGCGTGCCTGCTGGCTTGATCATGACCATGACGCGAGGCATGTTACGGGCAGAAGTACTGAACGGGCACTCACCCGCCCGCATTTTGCAGCACCTTAACCGCGTCATGTATGCTGATTTGGAGAACTCCAATCGCTTTGTCACGCTCTTTTACTCAGAGTACGATCCCCAGACGCGGCTACTGTCGTATAGCAATGCCGCTCATAATCCACCCTTGCTCTGGCAGGCAGCCACCCAAACGATCCGGCAGCTTGATACGCTGGGGATGCTGATCGGACTGGATGCTGACACCCACTATCAGGATGCCCAAATCCAGCTTCAGGCAGGCGATACGCTGATTTACTACACCGATGGATTTACCGATGCAGCGAATCAAAGCGGTGAGCGGTTCGATGAAGACAATCTGACGCGATCGTTCCAGTGGGCCTGTCACCACTACGACCATCCTCAAGCCATTCTGGAGCACTTGTTTAATCAAGTGCAGACATTCACTGGCACAGCTAACCGCAACACGGATGATATGACGCTCATTGTGATGCAGGTGAAAGGCGATGTTAGTGAAAGCAACAGCAATTAAAGGGACAGGCTGCGGTAAATATGCTCGCGCGATTACCCCTCACCACTCCTTTTCTTAGGGTTTGTTTGCCGCGATACGACAAGCAACGTTTGAGATCAGCGATGCTGATCTAGACCCAAGCAGTCAGAGCGTCGATCGCGCACTCCAAGAAAAAATGACACTGGAGGTAATGGATGGAAGCATGGATTCGTGACCTGCCCAAAGCTGAGTTACATATTCACATTGAAGGGTCACTAGAACCGGAGTTGATGTTTGCGATCGCTCAACGCAACCAGATTTTTCTACCTTATCCATCAGCGGCGGCTGTCCGCGAGGCGTACCAATTCAGCGATTTGCAGTCGTTTCTCGATATTTACTACGCGGCAGCAGGGGTATTGCTGCACGAGCAAGATTTTTATGACATGACCTGGGCATATCTGGAGCGATGCGCCGCGCAGAATGTCCGCCATACAGAGATTTTTTTTGATCCGCAAACCCACACCGATCGTGGGGTTCCCTTTGCCACCGTCATGAATGGCATTCACCATGCTTTAGTCGATGGCAAACAGTTGGGCGTTTCAGCGCAGTTAATTTGCTGTTTTCTCAGGCACCTCAGCGCCGATTCGGCAATGGCGACTCTAGAGCAAGCATTGCCGTTTCAAGATTGGCTGGTGGGGGTGGGGTTAGATTCGTCTGAGATGGAACATCCCCCCGCCAAATTTCAGGCAGTGTTTGAACGGGCACGAGCAGAAGGGTTTCTCACCGTGGCGCACGCAGGCGAGGAGGGACCACCCGACTATATCTGGCAAGCGGTGGAACTCTTGAAGGTGGCACGAATTGATCATGGTGTGCGGTGCCTGGAAGATCCCAAATTGGTGGCATATCTAGCGGAGCGTCAAATTCCACTTACGGTTTGTCCCCTCTCAAATGTCAAGCTCTGTGTTTTTGATGACATGGCAAAGCACAATTTGAAGCAACTGATTGAAGCGGGATTGTGTGTAACCGTCAATTCGGATGATCCCGCCTATTTTGGCGGCTACCTTGCCGAAAATTTTCAGTCTCTCCGCGATCACCTGGCGCTAACAACGGCTGAGATTCACCAACTGAGCCGCAATGGCTTTCAAGCTGCTTTTCTGCCGTCTGAGACAAAGGAGGCATTGTTGCACGAGGTCGATCGCTTTATGGAAACAGTCGATAGCGCGATCAACTAGGGCGTGTTTTAAAACCTGCTGGTCGTTTAGTCTACCTGCGATGATCCCCCTAAATCCCCCTTGGAAAGCAGGGTGGTTTCATTTAGGCGGAGGAAAAGCCGCGAGTGAGAAACTGATAAACACGGTTCACTTGCTTGGTGAGTACTCGGACTCCTTGTGGCAGGGTGCGGAACCGTAACTGACGCACAATCGAGATGAGAAAGCAGTTCAAAATCGCCCACATCACTGGGGCACTGCCGCCAGGACGGGCATAGTCCTCCGCAAAAGTGACATCTCGAATCCAGTGCAATCGGTTCTCAATGCTCCAATGCTGCTGAATGCGCCCGAGAAATTCAGCGGCACTCAACGCTAAATCACTGATGGAGCCAACCTGTTCGTGAAACGGTTTGCCCTCGCGGGTGCCCCAGCGTTCAACCCAAATCAGGCATTTCAAGCCTGCCCACTGCTGTTGCAGGTCTGTAGGTGCTGGGTAAACCCAAGCCCGACGATGCACCTGACGCTGATGCGTAGCATCCAACGCTTCTGCTTCGCTTAACGCTTGAGCGGTTGCACGTCATTGCTTCAGCGTGCGTTCCAGGGTGAGTTGATTGGCTTTGAGCGCAATTAGGTAGTGTTGTTCCTGGTCGTGGATTTGGTGGACTGTTTTTTTGGGCAGTGCAAGGCATCGAGTGTGAACACCACAGGTTGTCCTGCCAAGGCCGCAATTAATTGACGTACCACTTCGATTTCGCTGGTTTGCTTGTTGTGCATCATCTGCAAGTGCAGCACCACTCCACTCTGATGCGTCAAGGCGCTGACGCTGGTGATGAAATTCTGATAGGACTCGCTGTAATCGCTCAGGGTACTCTTGATACTCTTACCATCGGCAGCCACCCAAGTCTCCTCGGTTAACTCAATGAACAGATGGCTCCAGCGATTAAACAAGGCCACAAACGGCTCAAAGTCCACTCGTTGCAGCACTCGACGAAACGTTGAATAGGACGGAATGCG
>JACMKO010000019.1 GCA_014380065.1 Leptolyngbya sp. ES-bin-22
ACGACGAATCCGCTGTGCCAAGGGTGGGTGGGTGGCGAACAGGTCTTCCAAATAGTTGAAGCGTAAGGCACTGCCAAAGAAAAGGTGACTGTTACTCTCTGCTGCGGGTGTTTTGACTAATGAACTGTAATGGTGTTGAGCAATTTTATCTAACGCGCCTGCGATGCCTGCTGGGTTGCGCGTAAACTGCACCGCAGAAGCATCCGCTAGAAATTCACGCTGACGCGAAATAGCGCTTTTAATCAGCCGTCCACAGAGTAAGCCAAAACTACCAATCACCACGAGGGCAATACCAAATACCAGTACCGCATTCCCTTCTTTATTGCGCGGTCGCCAGTCGATAACGATGCGTCCGGTGATGTAAATCAGCAACAAGCCATGCAACACGCCGATGAGACGGATGTTGAGTCGCATATCGCCGTTTAGAATATGGCTAAATTCATGCCCAATCACGCCTTGGAGTTCATCGCGAGACAACTGCTCCAACGTGCCACGAGTAACCCCAATGACCGCATCATTGGGCGTAAAGCCAGCGGCAAAGGCGTTAATGCCCTGTTCACCATCCATCACATACACAGCGGGAACCGAGATGCCAGCCGCGATCGCCATTTCTTCAACGACATTCAACAACTGCCGTTCTTCGGGATGTGCCATTTCTGCCAGCAGCAACCGTCCGCCCATTTCCTGAGCAATGACGCTGCCGCCTGCTTTCAAGGTCTGAATTTTGTACAGACTGCCCAAACCCACTAGAACGACGGTGCCAGTGCCAATGGTGAAAAACAGCGAGGGATGCCACCAGCTAAAGGCTGCTTTCTGGGCGACAGGCGTACACGGCACCTGCACAGGAGCGGGACTAATGGCAAGACGATTGGGATCACGCGGTTTGAAGCGTTGAGCCGGATCGTTAAAATTGGGGGTAACGCTCGGCTCAGGTGCAGCAGAACGCGGTTGGGAACATTCGATCGACGGATAGCGGGGCGATCGCGTTTTCGATCCCTTGAACGAGCCTGATAGTGTGACAACCGCCGCCAAATAGACCGTTACCGTAATAAACAGCAGCGAAAGGGCAAAGAGAATGATCAACTTCCGGGTATTGTTCCGTGCTTGATCCTGATGCTCAAAAAAGTTCATGATGCTCCGTCAAGAGGATGTTGGCAGGTGAAACCCGACTGTCCAGACCTCCGAGGTCTATAGCCTCTTGCTTAACTAAACGAAACTCGTGGTGCTGCTTTAACTTCGGGCGCGACTTCTTCTAACAGTTCTGCTGCCGCAAAGTTAAAACCATTCGCTACGAAATTGCTGGGAAACACTTCACGCTTGGTGTTATACAGCGTGATGGCATCGTTAAACGCTTGACGGGCAAAAGCGACTTTGTTTTCGGTCGAGGACAATTCTTCCATCACGCGGGTCATTGTCTGGTCTGCTTTCAGGTCAGGATAGGCTTCCGACAACACCATCAACCGTCCCAACGCACCTGTCAGTGCCCCTTCAGCATCACCCAGTTGCTGCATCGCACTCGGATCACCTGGGTTTCTGGCAGCGCGACTATTGGCAGAAAGAGCGGCATTCCGGGCAGCAATCACGGCTTCCAGCGTTTCCCGTTCGTGCTTCATGTAGCCTTTCGCGGTTTCCACCAGATTTGGAATCAAGTCGTAGCGCCGCTGTAGCTGCACATCAATCTGGCTGTAAGCATTTTTGTAGCGGTTGCGAAGCGTTACCAGACCGTTGTAGCCATCCATGAAGATGAAGCCAACGATCAGAATGAGTACGACGAGAAAAATCACAATTCCCATAACGTCTTAGTCCTAGAGTAGATAGGCAGGTGAAGGCAATGAAGTTACCGTTTGTAGAGAAGTTGGGAGGCAATGCCCACGCAAGCGGGGCGTACACCAAAACGCGATCGCTGGTTCGCCTGAATTAGCTGTCAACAGGAAATTGACAGTCTCAAGTGAAGTGTGCCCATCTGGTGTGTTTTTTTAACTGCTTCAAGCGCCATATGGCTGAGTTCGGAAAATAATCAACTTAACCAAGCGTTGGCTTTGTTGATCGGTCTGCTGCTTGCTTTGGTTAAGTTTGTCTAAGATTGAGAAAGCAGGAATTTGAGCGTTTTGAATGCCTGCGATCGTCCCCACATTGCCCGCTATTGAACGAAGGAATCTTATGGTACAAGCTGCTTCTGATGCCACGACTGCTCAACTAGACAGTCCCCAAGAGTGGAATCTCTCAGATCTTTACCAGGGGTTTGATGATCCACGTTTAGTAGAAGATTTGGCAAGTCTGGAGCACCAGGCGGTAGCGTTTCGGCAGACCTATCGAGGCAAAGTGAGCGAGTTGGCTCCGGAGGCGATCGCCGCTTGCTTGCAGGAACTGGAGGCGATCGGGCAAACATCGGGCTACCTCTACGCTTTTCCTGCACTCGTCTTTTCAGCCGACACTCGCAATGCCGAAGCCAAGCAGATGCAAGACAAAGTGCTGGAAGCCATCACAGGCATTGAGAACCAGCTTTTGTTTTTTGATTTGGAACTCAAGAAGCTGGATGATGCTAAGTTCAGA
>JACMKO010000183.1 GCA_014380065.1 Leptolyngbya sp. ES-bin-22
CATGGACATACTCATCGAAAAATGCCCAACGCTTTTTCTGGCTTACGACCTCTTCAGATTTTCCAGAGTGTATATCAAGCGCCAGTTTGAGCTAATGAAGCAGAATACAAATAATAACCAACTACTTCTGTCCTCGCGCTTTGTAGAACGTTTTGAGGCTTTGAATATCGCCAGCAAAGCGCCAGTGCCAGGGTTCGTAGCTCACACCCTGACGGTTATTTTTGGGGAAGGACAGTTCAAAGCTGTAGCGGTTAGCGTTTGCTTTGAGCCAGCGGTAGGCGGCGGATTTATCGAAGTCGGGATTGAGGTTTAAGGCAGGGGTATTGCCGTCGCCGATGTCTACTGCATAGCCTGTATGATGTTCACTGTAGCCAGGAGGGGCGCTTACTTTGGCGCGTTCGGTGGCATCCTGATTGCGATCGGCTTTCACGTCAAAGTACAAATATTTTTGGTCTGCCAGTGAGCGAAAGCCGGAAATAGGCACCAAACTTACGCCCTCTTGCTGAGCGGCAGCGGTCATCTCTCGATAGGCTTTAGCGGCAGCTTGACGCATTTTGATGCTGCCATCGGGAACGATCGGAGCTAGTTCTGCTTGAGGTGCTTCTGTGTAAGCGAAATGATTAAGCAGCGTATCGGCAGGAGAGGCAGACGGTAAAGCTGTGGGCGAGGTTTGGGCAACTGAAGTTGGGTTTTCAGTGGCTAAGGTTACGGTTTGCGATCGCTGCATTCGCAACGCTACAAAGCCACCAGCCGCCAGCGCCACCAGCCCTAATGCAGTCAAGCTGCCCACCAGCAATGCCACGTTTGTCCGGGGTTTGGAAGGCAGGTCAGGGGTTTCGCGCAATGCAACGGGAATATCGTCCACGGTTGGGGGAGAGTTTGACCCGTCTGAAGGCTTTTCGGGTGTACCAGCGTTATCCAATCGTTCGACTCCTACACACAAGCGACTGTTATTACTAGGAATTGTAAACTGAGTCAGATCGCCTGGGGCTATCTTCATCGGTCAGTTCAAACGATGAGGGAACGGCTTTATTGTTGTACAACCGTTTCGAGTTGCTGAGCCAAAACTTTTACGTGTAGCCGTGATGACTCTTGCCAGCCTACTGACAATTTATGTGCCCCTCTTGGGCTGGACGTTCTGTGGGTGGGTTTTGGGTCGCCTGCTGCCTGCAACGATGCCCGCCTATCTGGGCAAGTTTTTATTCTGGGTCGGCGTGCCGATCAGCATCGTGGCGTTCCTGCGTCATGCCCATCTTTCGGCATCGTTGTGGTTGGCTCCGGCTGTGTCATGGGTAGCCATGCTATTGGGAGTGGGCATCGCGTGGTGGCTGAGCCAGACGCAAGGAAAGTTGCTGGCACGCCTGCTACCTCTTAGCCAGCCAACCCGAGGGAGTTTTCTGCTGGCATCCATGCTCGGCAACACGGGTTACATTGGCTATCCTGTGGCGCTGGCACTCGTAGAACCCCGCGACTTTGCCTGGACGCTGCTTTACGATTTGTTGGGATCAACGCCCGGAGCGTATGGGCTAGGAGTGGCGATCGCCGCTCGTTTTGGTGAAGCAAGCCACCTCAAGCATGGGCAATCACTACAGGTCATGCTCAAAAATCCGGCACTATGGAGCTTTGGCATAGGCTTGGTCTGCCGCGATCGACCGCTGCCGCTGCTGCTGGAAACTGGATTGCGAAGCGTTGCCTGGGTTATCGTCGCGCTATCGCTTGTCCTGATTGGGATGCGGCTCAGCCAACTGTCTTCCCTGGCAAACCTCAAACTTGCCGCACTCAGCATCGCGATTAAAATGCTGCTCGTCCCGCTGCTGCTAGGGCTGGGGCTATGGGCTGTAGGCATAACAGGCTCAGCGTATCGAGCGATCTTACTGCAAATGGCAATGCCACCCGCCTTTGCAACGCTAGTCATTGCCGAAGCGTATGACCTAGACCAGGAACTGACGGTGACCACGCTGCTCCTCGGTTGTCTGTCGCTGGTGCTGCTGCTGCCTCTATGGCTATGGCTATGCGGAGCGCTAGGAATGCCTAGCCCGCCCAGCTAATGTCGCCATCAGGCTTCCCAGAGGATGGTAGTGGTTTAGCAATGGGCATGTCCCGGCGAATGAGCTGTTTGCTTGCTTCAGCTTCAGGTGCGCCTGATTTTAGAGCCTCGCTGGAACTCATTGCGCCTGTGACATCATGACGCTGCTTTGTTGCAGTCGTTCGCCCGTTCGATTGCTTCACTGCCTGCTGTTCAGGCATAACAACTTTGTGCATCAGATACTCGATCGTCTGCTGCTTGACCCAGCCACGCGCGGCTAAAATCTCACCAAAGCGCATCCCAGTCAGCTTTTGGTCGTTGAGCGCCACATCAATCTGGGCAGTCGTCAGTAAACCGGCTTCGACTAGATAACCGCCTAAACGCTTCTTGGAGTACGACGCATCGGCTGTGGTTGGTGTCGATCGGCGATCGGTGGAATCTCGCATTGCAAACCTCGAAAAAACTTGGCAGGTGTAATGCCCTCAACACGTAAAAGATTGACCGCAATGGGCTTAATGACTAAACCAAACATTTGCGGGAGTAGTTTTGCACCCAATGCCCCCAGTATATCAACAGAATTACGGAAACTTCATCTCTAAAGCATCCCCTAACTCCACCTGGTGAGTATTGTTACTTAGAGCTTGCCGCTTGACCAACAACACTCTTGCGACTGGCGGTTAAAAGCGCGTCCACATAGTCAAGTCTGCGGGATTAGGTTTAGTCATGAGTGACTGACCCGCGTTGCTTACTTACCACAGGGCTATGGCAACTTTACACTTGTTTAGAAACATGACCCTTCGGAAACGCTTCGCCAACGACAGCCAAGCACCTCTCTACTGCGTCACACTGGCTGAAGAATGTTGCGCTGCCAGAGCCGCTGGACTCATATGCTCGTAAGGCTCAAAGGGTTGATGAATCCACGGATTGTCGGGCAGGTAGTCTACGTAATAATCCGGGGCAATGATGGAGCAGTTCTTATACCAAAGCACCGCTGTACGAACGTCCTCAACGTAATACCCGTAGCGGCGATCGAGCCAGACCAGCGTCTTCTTCAGCGTCACGCCAGAATCAACGAGATCATCTACCAGCAGCACATGGCTGCCCAGGTTTGCGGTTGTCATTGACAAATCCCGCGAAATCGTGATTGAACCGCGCACCTGACCGCCAGGACCGCCATAGGAAGAGGTTGCCAGAATTGCCAGCGGGAGATCAAAAATGCGCGCCAGAAGGTCACCGACTCTCAGCCCACCCTTGGCTAAACAGATGATCTGATTAAATTTCCAGTCGGACTGATGCACCTTGACGGCAAGCTGTTCAATTTTTTGATGATATTCTGACCAGGAGACGTATAAGTCTGACATGACGGCACGTAAGAGATGAACAGCAAGCGGTGAGACACACGTTTTGAGTCTTGGGTTTTGAGCGAAAGGCACCAACCTAAAACCCATCACCCTAAGCGTGCGCCCAAAGCTGAAAAGAATAATACAACTGTTATTTAGATTTCTTGTATTCCACTATGCATGATTCCGCTCCACCCGTTCCGCCTGAATTGACAAAACTCAGCCTTGCTACCAAGTTAGCTTACGGGGCAGGTGATCTCGGACCAGCGATTACTGCCAATATTTTGGCGTTCTTCCTGCTGTTCTTTTTTACGAATGTGGCGGGGCTTAACCCTGGGTTAGCGGGCAGCATTTTGCTCGTTGGCAAGATTTGGGATGCTGTGAATGATCCGATTGTGGGTGTGTTGAGCGATCGCACTCACAATCGTAGTGGTCGTCGCTTGCCGTGGATGCTGTGGGGAGCCATCCCCTTTGGCGTATTCTATGTGTTGCAATGGCTTGTGCCCCGCTTTAGCGCTGATCCAGCGACGAACCAGTGGTGGCTGGTGGGCTATTACATTCTCGTTTCGATTTTGTTTAATACGGCATACACGGCGGTCAATCTTCCCTACACGGCGTTGACCCCCGAACTCACTCAGGACTATAACGAGCGCACCAGCCTGAATAGCTTTCGGTTTTTATTTTCGATCGGGGGCAGCATTGCCTCGCTGCTGTTGGCACAGGTCATTTTTGCCGTGTTTAAGCCGACTACTGCGCCAGGCGGTAGCTGCAATGCTGGTGTCATGCAGTACACAGTGCTGGGCATTGTTTGTGCCGTCATTGCGATCGCCTCGCTCTATTGGTGCGTTTGGGGCGTTCGCAAGCAAGTCATGATTGCCGAGAACCGCCGACTTGAAACAGAAGCAACCGAAACTATACCGCTGCTGGAGCAACTACGCATTGCGTTGAGCAATCGACCATTTTTATATGTCATCGGTATTTACTTTTGCTCTTGGCTAGCCGTACAAATTACCGCCTCGATCATTCCCTACTTTGTGGTCAACGTGATGCAGCGGGAGGATCAGTTCATTCCGGTGCTGCTAGCGGTGCAGGGCACTTCATTGGTCATGCTGTTTGTTTGGACAGAGGTCAGCAAACGTGTGGGCAAAAAAGCGGTTTACTTTATGGGCATGGGGGTATGGATTATTGCTCAAGCAGGGCTGTATTTCCTCAAACCAGGGCAACTTGGCTTGATGTATGTGCTGGCGGTTATGGCAGGGTTTGGCGTGGCAACCGCGTACCTGATTCCCTGGTCAATGGTGCCCGATGTGGTCGAACTCGATGAATTGCAAACTGGGCAGCGACGCGAGGGCGTTTTTTACTCGTTTATGGTGCTATTGCAAAAAGTGGGTCTAGCCGTTGGGCTGTTTGTGCTGGGTCAAGGGTTGGCGATCGCTGGCTTTAAAGAAACGGTGCCGTGCCAACCTGCGCCGGTGCAGCCGCCCGCCGCGATCGCAGCCATTCAACTGGCGATCGGTCCTCTACCAACCCTGGTGCTATTGATTGGATTGGTGCTGGCTTACTTCTACCCCATCACGCGGGAAGTCCATGCTGAGATTCTGCTGAAGCTGCAAGAGCGGAAACGACAGCAGCGGCAGGGCGAATGAGGGTAGCACCTTCGACTTTCAACAAAAGGATGAGGGCAAATGAGTTGCACATCGCTTTATACTGCCAAGCTGCATAACCAGTCGGAGTTACTGTCTTAGATGACCTTATGTCTTGCAGCCGACTGTCAAGATGTTTCACCTGAGCTAAGCTTGACCACTATACTTGTCTACAGCCCTAACCTGCAAACAGTAGAACGTTTCCAGGTTAGGGCTGTAGATTTCTCTACGTGAGTACATTATTGGAAAGCCCACGACTCATCCGCACTAGCCTTGATCGCCAAACGAAGCGCATTCAGCGCGATGTTTTGCGGATGGGTGCGCTGGTGGAAAATTCTTTTTGGATGGCGCGTCAGGCGTTGTTCGATCGCGATTTAGATGCCCCCGGCAAGATTGCGATTCAGGATAAACAAATCGATAAACTCTATCGCCAGATTGAGCAAGATTGTGTGGGTTTAATCGCACTCCAGGCTCCCGTTGCACAAGACTTGCGTCTTCTCAGCGCCATGATGCAGCTTGTGCGCGATCTTGAGCGCATTGGCGATTATGCGGAAGATCTGGGGGAAATTGCCATTCGCCTGTTTCACTATCCAACGCCAGTTTACATCGGGCGAGTGCAGATGATGTGCGATCGCTGCCGCGCCATGCTGGCAATGAGTCTGGCTGCCCTTTCTGACCTGGATGCCGAGTCAGGGCTAGAAATTAAAATCAAAGACGACGCGGTTGATCTCGACTACGAAACCCTCTACGAGCTACTGGCACACCAACGCGATGTTCCCGGTATTGTGGAGCCGATCGTGCTCATGATTCTCGTCATTCGCCACATGGAGCGCATGGCAGACCACGCCACAAATATTGGCTAGCGCGTTGCGTACATTGTTACCGTGCAGCGGTAGGAAGGGAGAGGAGTGAGGAGTGAGGAGTGAGGAGTTTTGTTCAGCCTTCAGCCTTCAGCCTTTAGCCTTCTGTCTTTGTCCACTTTCCTCACCTCCTTCTGCCCCAGATACCAAACCAGTGCGGCAAAGAGCGCCGTCCCCGCCA
>JACMKO010000184.1 GCA_014380065.1 Leptolyngbya sp. ES-bin-22
CACTGAATCCATTGTTTTGGGATCACTCTCACAGTGAAGGAGTAATGCTTCAATCAACACCTCTCTGCTGATGTTGTGCGAGCGGCTCAAGTCTTGAATGCGATCACTCACAGTTTGTTCTAGTCGCATGGTCGTTTGCTTGGTGACAATTTCATCATGATAGAAGTCTGGGTTTCTAGGTGTCGAGATACCTGGACTCATTGGGGACACAGGGGCACTTAAGTTGCCAGTCTCCTCTTCTCTAGAGAGTAGTCTAGGTATCTCGACATCTGGACTTGTCGGTTGCGTTGGTACGTTAGTTAAGCTGGCATCACGGCTAGGGACTGCTGGACGTGTTCTTTTGGTGAGGCGTTCTAGCGCATCTTCAGGCATTAAGTGCCTCCAGCAGTTTTTCAAAGCAGGGTGGTTTCATTTAGGGAGAGAGAAATAAGATAGAGAGAGATGCGTTACTCCTGATGAGATGACTGCGACATTTAACCTGATTGAACAATTAAAGCAAATCCCAGACTATCGCAAAAGCAAAGGAAAGCGGCACTCCCTCTGGTTCGTGCTGATGCTGGTTCTACTTGGAACCCTGTGCGGGTATCGAGGCTACCGCCCCTTGGCCGATTTCACTCAACAACATTGGCAGGTACTATGTGAGCTCTTGGAGTTGCCCTTTGAGACTCGACAACCCTCGTATTCGACCTTTCGACGGGTGCTGCAACAGGTAGACTTCGTGCCGTTTGTGGGGCTATTTAATCATTGGAGTCAGAGCTTCATCCAGTTGAGTGAGGAAACCTGGGTGGCAGCCGATGGCAAAAGCATCAAAAGTACCTTGAGCGACTACAGTGAGTCGTACCAAAACTTTGTCAGCACGGTGAGTGCTTTCACCCACCAGCAGGGCAGGGTATTGCACTTGCAGGTGAGCGAAAACAAGCACATCAGCGAGATTGAAGTCGTGCGGCAAATCATTACGGCTCTAGCAGGTCAACCGATTGTGTTTACCCTGGATGCCTTGCATTGTCAAAAAAAACGGTCGAATCAATTGTTGACCAGCAGCAACACTATCTGATTGCCCTCAAAGCCAATCAACCGACGCTCTACCAAACCTTAGCGGCTCTCCATCAAGCTCGGAACCCACTCACGGTTGCCGAAACCGTCGATGCTTCCCACAACCGGACGGTGCATCGTCGAGTTTCGGTCTATGCTGCTCCACCCACCTTGCAACAGCAGTGGGCAGGGTTGAAAACCCTGATTTGGGTGGAGCGTTGGGGGGTGCGGGAGCAAAAGCCCTTTCAGGAACAGATCGGCTACATCAGTGATTTAGCGTTGACTGCCGCTGAGTTTCTCCTTCATATTCAGCAACATTGGAGCATTGAGAATCAGTTGCATTGGGTCAGAGATGTCACATTTGAAGAAGACCATGCTCGTCCCGGTGGACATGCCCCGGTCATGTGGGCAGTTTTGAATTGTTTTCTGCTCAACATTGTGCGTCAGTTGGGTTGCCGGACGATCCCTCAAGGAATCCGAATCCTGGCAAATCAAGTCAACCGAGTTTTTGAGTTCTTAACTCAAGGTTTTCCTCCGCCTAAATGAAACCACCCTGCTTTTGAAGGGGAATTGCGGGGGATCGAGGAGGGTTTTAGAGTCTGACATAAGATGTGTATACACAGTAGCCTTTTGGGAGAGAGTTAAGATGAGGGCGCATGGCATCATTCATCCTGCTATTTAGCAATGCCCAGGTGAGTGGCACATCGCATAATGGTCAACGTGATAGAGGCTTTGAAGCGGTATGCCTGCTCGGGCGATCGCTTAGCCCACACGCAATCTCCTTAGCTGGCCTACTTTCGGTTAATGATGGAGCAGTGGAATGCGTAGTAGTCAACGTCAATACATCGACTATTGGAAGCGTTTGACGACTCTGGTTAGATGATTAATCTAGTCCAATAGGTACTAATCTCATTAAAAACAATGCCGAGAAAACCTGTGATTCTCATTAGCAATGCCTCAAGTTTCACTGCGTGAGCTGGCTGCCCAAGCTTGCTCTGGTGAGCATTTGGTCAGCTTTCCGACGGACACTGTACCAGCACTCGGCAGTCGCCCCGATCGCGCCGACCTCATTTTTGCTGCCAAACAGCGCGACCCGGCTAAACCACTGATCTTAATGGCAGCCACGATCGCGGAATTATGGGCATACGTCACGGGTAGCCCTGCCGAACGCCAACTCTGGCAGCAGGTTGCTGAGCGTTATTTGCCAGGAGCCTTAACGCTGGTGCTACCTGCCAGCGATCGCGTACCGCCAACCATGAACCCGACACAACCGACCACCATTGGTGTGCGTGTGCCCAATCATGCCGTTGCCATTGCCATTCTTGCGCGGACGGGTCCCCTCGCCACCAGCAGCGCCAACCTTTCTGGGCAACCTGCTCTGCAAACAATGGCTGAAATTGTCGCCGCGTTTCCTCGTGTGTTTACCCTGTCGCCCCACGAAAACGAGGACATAACAGTTTCCAACACCAGCGCACCGACAATAGGTGTACCGTCAACCGTTATCCGCTGGACTGGGAACGGATGGGATCTTTTGCGGCAGGGGGCAGTGAGCTTTGGAGAGGAAGCGTGAGGAGTGAGGGGTGAGGAGTGAGGAGTGAGGGGGCAAGCGTTAGGCTTTGATAAGAATGTATGTTCTTGTAAGCTCAAACGGTCAATCCACGAGTCATGAACCTCAGAGCATCAACGCCGAACCTCAGAGCATCAACAATAAACCTCTGAGTATGGACGGCGAACCGCTGAACATCAAACACAAGGTGTTAACCCCAACCTCTAACCCTCTACCTTCAAAGTACTTCACTCCCGACTCCCGATTCCCCACTCCCGACTCCCGATGCCTCACTCCCCACTCCTCCCCCACTCTTCACCAAAATAGGGCATTCTAAGTGCGGGGGCATAGGATTGTCTGGGGCGATATTCTGCACACAATGTAAGAGCATGAACTGGACTGATCTAGTGTGGTTGGGGTTGGGATTAGTGCTGGGATTGAGTTGGCGATCGCGATCGCCTCGATCGCGCTCTGCTGAAGCTGAATCGCCCTTAAATCATTGGGAGCAAGACTCGCCGTCATGGGAGCCACTGCAATTGGAATCGCTGCAATTGGCGTACCAGTTGGCAATGGCGATGAGTCAGTTCAAGGGGGGCTTTTTGGCGCGCACATCGCACGAGCTGCGATCGCCGCTCAACGGTTTGATTGGGATGCAACAGTTGATTCTGCAAGACTTATGCGATAGCCCTGAAGAAGAGCGCGAGTTTATTGAGCAAGCGAATCAATCGGCGCTGAAGATGATCAAGGTGTTAGACAACGTTTTGGATGTGGCGAGGCTGGAGCATGGCACGATCAAAATGGAGCTACAACCGCTTCAGCTAGCAGCGCTGCTTCAGGCAGTGTATGACCTGACGTACCTGCAAGCCGCCGATCGCAATCTGAAGCTGCATCTGATACTGCCTGAGCCGGATCTCTATGTGCTTGCCGATCCGCGTCGTTTGCGACAGGTTTTGCTGCATCTGGTTGATACGTTAATGGTGCAGATGACGGAAGGTCGGATTCAAGTTTCTGTGCAGGCAGCAACAGGCTACGCGCGTATCTGGATTGATAGCGATCGCGCGATCGACTTGAGCGAACCGATTGACCTACTGCATCTGCCTTCCGAGCCTACAGCAGCGATCCCGTCACCAGGGCTAAATTTACTCACGCTCCAGATTCTCGTATCACTGATGCAGGGAACGCTGACGTTGCTGACTCCCGCTGCCGAAACCGCTGCTGACGAGGCAGACAACCTTCAGGCGCGTGTGCAGTGCTCGATACCGCTGGTGGTGCCAGAGTAGGCGAGTCTAAACGCACAGAGCAGGCTTCACCCTACGTCTTTCTTTGATCAAGGGTTTCGGCAACGCGTTTGAGGCGACGGAGCTGTGCTTGCATGTCATCACGAGTCCAGTTCGCGGCGAAGGTGTTAAACCCAAAGCGAATGAAGGGGTTGGGAATCGTGAATTCAAAGCGATTGAGCAGACGTGTGCCAAGCAGTTCAGGATTACATTCCCAGCGATCGCGTCCCCTAAAAAAGCCGTTGAACTCCCACACAATTAAACCGGGTTCCCGCTGAATCACCACACTGTTGAGTGCCGGCTGCAAGACAGGCATCTGAATCACAAAGCGACTACGCCCACCTAGATCGGTAGACCATTCGTCGATCGGTTCGCAGCGCAGGGCAGGATTGAGCCACCGATGCATTAACTCGCGCTCAATGAGGCAACGTTCTACAGTTGTCGCACTGGCATTAATTTGAATGGATTGCTCAAAAACCTGCGGCTCGGACATATTTTCTCTATCAGGTTTTATTCTTCTAAAGATAGATGAGTTGGTTGCATGTCTCGTATAAATTATATGCGACTAGCTTCAATGTCTTCTGCATCACAGGCATTCGCTAGGCACGGTGAGGCGTTGGTTGCCTTCAGCTCACATCGCTTGAAGGCTAAAGCGGCAATCGCAAATTAAGGCTCAGACTTTGCCGATTATGCGGTATATCTCTAGTCAGTTAGCTTCGCTTTAGTTGAGCTAGGTTTCTGCCCCTTTATCTACTGTCTACCTGTGTGAGGTTAATCAAGCCATCATGAACGAAATTTTGCCGAACATTGAGTACTCGTTCAGTATGTACCCATCGGCTTTTGGAAGTGCTTTACTCGCGCAAGCGCCCGTTCCGGTAGACTCCAATCCGGTTATTTCGCCTGTGACTCAATTTTTAGCAGCACTTGGGTTAGGCGCACTAGGTCCCACCGTTTTGAATCTGGTTGGGGCAATTCTGATTCTTGTTATTGGTTTAATCATTGCCCTAGTAGTTAGTAAGGTCGTTGCTGGCTTACTCAAACGGACAGATATTGACAATCGCATTGCTAACTCGGTTGTACGACAGCAGCCTGGTAGTGAGCCGTTTCCGATCGAGAAGCTCATTGCCAGCGTTGTTTTTTGGATTATTGCGGTTGTAGCAGTAGTGGCGTTTTTGGATGCGCTGAAGCTCACTACAGTCTCTCAACCGCTGACCAATTTTCTGAATCAGATTTTTGCTTACCTGCCCAAGCTGGGTTCGGCCGCCATTTTGGTGGCGATCGCCTGGCTGCTGGCAACCCTGGCAAAAACGGTCATGATTCGGATCGCGCAAAGCTTTTCGCTAGATGAACGGCTTTCGGAGACAGCGCCACCCGCTGAACCAGGGGCTGCGCCAGCGACAGCGGCAACCACAGAAACACCGTTTCTGCTAAGCGAAACGCTGGGCACCGCTCTGTATTGGTTGATCTTTCTCTTCTTCTTGCCGCTGATTCTGGGCGTGCTGGATTTGCAGGGTCCGCTTCAGCCCGTGCAGAATTTGCTGAACGATGTTCTCGCTGCTCTGCCCAAGCTTTTGAAAGCAGTGCTCATTGGCGTAGTGGGCTGGGTGATCGCTCGTGTTGTGCGAGGGATTGTCACAAATTTGTTGACGGCTGCTGGAGCCGATCGCATGGGAGCACGCTTTGGCTTGAGCCGTAGCACAGGCGGACAATCGCTTTCCTGGCTGGTTGGCACGGTCGTTTATGTGTTGATTTTAATTCCCACTGCTACCGCTGCCCTGGATGCACTCCAGATTCCTTCGATCTCTGGTCCAGCCACAGCGATGCTGAATCAAATTCTCAACGCGCTGCCTCAACTCTTTACAGCGGTGTTGATTCTGGTTGCAGCCTATGTGCTGGGCAAGTTTGCGGCAGATTTGGTGACAAACATTCTGACCAGCGTTGGCTTTAACAACATCTTTTCGTGGCTAGGCATTCAGTCAACGCCGTATATGTCTGCGCCACCCGCGTTTACAAACGTGCAACCCCCGCTAGAAGAGCAAACCACACTTCAGGAATCGCGCTTGGCAACGGTGCCATCGGCGCGCACGCCATCAGAAATTGTGGGCGTGGTTGTACTGGTTGGCATCATTCTGTTTGCGGCGGTAGCGGCGATCGATGTGCTGAACTTTGCTGGTTTGAAAGCGATCGTCCTTGGGCTGCTTACGATCTTTGGTCGTGTGCTGTCAGGCTTGGTGGTGTTTGCGATCGGGCTTTACCTGGCAAACCTTGCCTACA
>JACMKO010000185.1 GCA_014380065.1 Leptolyngbya sp. ES-bin-22
GCTCGCAAGAATCTTTCTGCCGATCTACCTGAATCCGGTGGCTCGCAAGAGTCTTTCCGTATATTACGCTGATTTAGGTGGCTCGCAAGAATCTTTCCGCATATTTTCAGATTTGTACGGCTGCTTAGACAGGTATTATTGGACACATTGCTTACTGCTTTGGCTCACTGATGGAATCAGAACCACCCCCGAAAAAGCTTCTAGATCAACTGCGAGACACAATTCGTCTGAAGCATTATGGTAGGTGAAGGAAAAATGTTCTGCACAATTGCCACCTTGCCCATACTGCTTCAACAAATCAATGATAATCTGTAGGGCAGCAAAGGCTGTTTCTCCTCGTTCCAGTCCAAGCCGGACTAAATCCATCCCTAGTAGCCCATTGGATTGGTAAGGCTGAGTTGTCCAAACCGCCTCGTTGCCAATCACAACGCCACATTCATTTGCTCCCATCTCGGCTCCCCACATCCATCTTGGTTTAGAAAGAATTACGGCATGGGTATGTTCAACCTGGGAAACCTGAAGGTAAGTGCATTGAACGTTTTGTCCTGGAACATAGGTTTGATCCGGGAGGGTCACAACATCCTGGATCTCACCCTCAGGGCGATCGCTATTTTTACCAAAAATAACCGAACCATCCAGGGTTGCATCTGGCAGGGCAACAAAGGTATCGCACATAAGAAGTTTGCTCTACTCAATGTCACTATTTTATGGGGCATCTAGGACGGGGAACATTGAGAGGGAATTGATTGACTGCGATCGCATTGCTGATTGCTTCACTCTGCGCCAATCCTACACCCGCACGACTGCCCTCAAAAACGCCCAAGAAATCTGCGATCAATGACCGGAACCCAATTGAAACAGCACTATGCCGACGCGATCGATGCTTCACTCGAAGAACGCTACGAACGAGTTTACGCTGAAGTCAAAGCCGCCCAAGTTGCTCGTAACCAGTGCGATCGTAATTCTGAAAACTGCTCCCAACTCGAAGAAGCCTATGAATTCTGGAGAAAGATTCAGAAGCGAATTGATTAAACGCAGCAACAACTCAAGCAGCTTTGTCGAGCCGATCGTCCCTTTGAGCATCCAGTGTACTGGTCAGGCTTTGTGTGCCAGGGATTGGAATAGTTCCTGTGCCAAGAAGCGATCGATCGAAACATAGAACAATAAAACTAACAGAGCCATTACCCTTGCTGCATCTGTAGATCTAGCTGGCTGGTCATATCCATAACCACACCCTTATTCTTCAGATCCCCTAGCGCCTTGTAAAAGTCGCCAACACCTAGATCCCATCGCTCACAGAATGCGGTAACATCCACACTTGGATTTAGCTTGCCGGGATAATCAATCTCTAAGGCAAAGAACAGGTAATCCCGATCGCTCGTCAGCAATTTGCGATCGCGAATCCGCAGCAATTCTCCTCGATCCAGCCAATATCCAGTCTGCTGGGCTGTCGTCATGGCACCTGAAGTAGATAGTACATTAGCTCACTACAAAGGATTATATTCGGTTGCCAAGCATTCAGGCTGCAAATTCTGTCAATTTGACAAAGACTCCTACCGACCTGCCTACCGGCAGGGGAAGCTTGGTCGTCAGGAGATGCAACTCAAAGTAAGATTCACGGAATCAGAATGAGCCGTCGTGCAGTTGCCTCACCAATTCAATTCAGGCTTTGTAAAAGCCTAAATTGAGCAACGTTTTATTCTGTCGATTTAAGGCTTAATCGACAGAATCATTCACTCTGGCAACTCTGTCGATCTGCATTTAGATCGACAGAACAAAATGAGCAGTCTTCATCTGGAAGCCGAGCGCAATTGTTGTTCAAGAAGCTGCACCAACGCTCTTTTCAACTGGCATAGCTCAATTGCGGAAACCACGAAGCGGCCTTTCAGGCAACTCCAACGATCGCAGCAACAATTCGCTCGTCTAACGGCTTGAGAAACCGTAGTTCGCTAAATTTGGCTTGAATGTCTTCGGTTTTAAGCGGTTCCTGTTCAATTAGGACCTGTCGAATATCTCGCAGCCGTAGGGGGCTGGCTCGGCGGCGCTGGGTAAGCTGGTCATACCAAACCGGACGGATCAGATCCAGCCAGCGCTCAGCAATACTTCCCAAATCCACAGGCTCCTCCGACTCTGGCTGCGTCAACCCCAACAATTTCCGGGTTAACTCTTCTCGATCTCGATCGCCACGCAATATAGATTCTTCCTGATAGACCTGTAAGACCACTCGCATTTCCTGCAAGGCACGCTGTTTCTTGCGAGGCAGCAACAACTCTTCCGTTTTGCGAAGCTGTTGCAGAAAATCTCTCAAGACTTTAGCCGCTTTCTCCATCTGCGCTTGGGGTAGATTGCTCACTCCCTCATCCAACACATGCCGTAGATGCTGGCTGACATCCTCCAGATCTGTGATTGGCGTGGCATCAGGGCGATCAAGATAGACCCAACGCGGCGCGCCCCACTTGGTTCCAGCGATGGCAAAGAAGACCCAGGGACGGCGGGCCGCAACCACACTAATTCGTTTCGACTCGATCGGTTGGACTGAAGCAATCACTCTCGCGTCGCTGTCGCGCAATCGTTGGTAGAGATCGCCTTCGATCAAAGCCTGGTCGCCTTCAACCAGCGATCGCACCGGTGCAAACGCGTCGAGCAAGCTATCTGCGGGAGTACCCGTCTGCTCAGTTTCTTCCAGCTTAGTAATTATGTTGGGAAGGATAACGTCTGCGAGCAGTTCATCGGGCAGCGGCATGTTGGAGCCAAGGATTTCCGAGACAAACTGGACGCGGGAGAGGAATCGTTGATCTGAAGATAAGGTGAATGCCTCGTCGTCTTTTGGGAAGAACACCTCAATCGTGGGGTGCGGGCTATCCAGGCGATCGATGCGCCCAATCCGCTGCTCGGCAATGCGAACGACGGTTGGCATGTCTAAATTCACGACCGCAGAGGCTTGCTGGAGGTTAATCCCCTCAGACATGGCATCGGAGCATAAAACAATGACGCCAGATTCGGCTGATCCTAGCTGGCAAATTTGATTGGCTCGGTTTTTCTCCGTCTGGCTACTGCCAGTCGCTACCACAACTTCACAGGAACTGTGCTGTCCGATGCGATCGCGCAGTGTTGCCAGGGTAATCAAGTTTCTGTCAAAAGCGATGACGATACTGTGGGCACGCAACAAGTTGATCAAATGTTCCGTTTTGGCATCTTCTCGTCCTGGCGACATTTGACGGGTCAACTCAGCGATTTGCTCATAAAGCCGGATTTCCTCAAGACAAGCCTGCTGATACTGATTGCCCTCCGCCAACCAGGCTGGCATCTCGATGGTTAGAGTTTGGTCAGGCGGCTGCTCAGCTTGCTGGCGAAGTTTGGCAATGACATTACCTGTGTCTTGAGTCTTAACCCTGGTTGAGATTTCATCCCAGGCTTTGGCAGCGGCAGTACCTTCAATGTGTTCTAGTAGACAGGCGCGTGACGATCGCAGGCTTGCCATGATGTTGTACATCACCAGGGCACTGGCGCTGTTGAGTCGAGAGTCTAAGAACTTCTCTGGTGTCCCATTAAAGAATTCAGGAATTTCGATTGGTTTTTGCAGGTAAATCAACCCCCGGAGTTGGGCTGCGGTTTCACGGATTCTTTTGGCTAACTGACAGTCTTGCTCGTGTTCTGGGCGATCGCAGCGGTAGGTTTTGGAGTCATGTCGTGGATAGCGACACAGCCGCCCCCGCTTATCCCGAAAAGCTTCAGGATTAGCATCGATCATGCGGTTGAGCATCGTCTTGGTACGGCGGACGGTGAATTGCTGAATCGATCGCTGAATTTTTTCTAGCTCGGCTTTAGACACCTTTTCATCGAAGCGTCCCTGTCGTTTGCGAATGCGGCTCAAGGTGTCGAGAATATCATCGTCAAAGTTATCGGCTCCCAGCAAATCAACAATGGCAATCAGATCTTGTGGTCCTTTGCTGATTGGAGTTGCAGTGAACAGCAGAACGTGGTCGGCAATATTATTGAATAGAAACTTAGTGCGGTTCGATTCCAGGTTGAGAAACCGATGGGCTTCATCCACTGCCAACACTTGAGCGCGACGGACAATGGTGAGAAGTTCCTGTCGCTTTTCGTCGGTCGAATGACTTAAGATTCCATGTGAGCGAATCTCGACACTCTGCCCACATTTGATCACCTCACTGCGCCAAGACTCTTCAACGTTAGGCGGACACAGCAAGACCGGGATCTCCTGCTGGATTCTGCCCGTGCCCCACATCCTTTGAATCGCACTGCGAATCAGGTGAGCGCCTGTTCTTGTTTTGCCAGAGCCAGTGGCATCGGCAATTAGTACGCTACCCACATTTTCAATTACCCAAAGCGCGTGGGCGATACCTTGCTGTTGCGAGGGCCATAAAGCAGCTTCGTCTCCGTAAGAGTGAGCACGAATGTAGCGTCCTGCCCACTCTCCTTCTAGCAATTCCGCGCAGGCTCTCGCTAACGCCTCTTGCCAAGTGACAACGCTGAGCAGCAGCTCCAGCAGCGTGATGAGTTCATCCTGGTAGTCTCGCCCAAGCTGCCAGTAGCTTTCGGCAACCTGACAAGATTCCTCAAACCGTTTCTTTTCTTTCGTGCGCTCATAGCGATGATTGATTTCGTATTGCAACTCCAGTCCCGAATGGCTGAAGTTGCTAGAACCACTGACAATCGCGTTGTCTCCCTTGAAGATTTTGGCGTGCATCGGTCGGGCACGATCTGCTAGCCTCACCTGCACTTTACCGTTGCGAATCAGTTCAATCGCCACGATAACCTTGGCGCACAGGAAAATTGAGATGCCGCGCTCTTCGAGCCAATACCGCTGCATCTCCTGAGGTAGATCGTGCTGGTTCAACCGGAAGGATGAGCGCCCAGTTGGAGCAGGTTCGTTGCCAATCAGAATCTGAATTGTCTCAAATGTTTCTGGATTGCGCTCTAGGTCTTGATAACAAAGCGCCAGAAACTCGATGATCATGCTCAGTGAGGTGTAGCCGCTAATGATCATAGGACGACGCGATTGCCGCAGGTCGTTAAAGATCAAGGGCTTTACTTTGCGATCGCCATAGTTGTAGGGAAAGCGATCGTGGGCAGGCAGTTTAAGGTTCGGCTCCGGTGAAGCCCCTAGTAAATTGAACAAATTAAGCTGAAGGGGATCGTCCATCCTGTTTTCCTCAAGAACTAAGCAACTGCTGAGGTTGAGCTTTCGCACGCCGAGTGAAAACAACTTCAGATGATTCCACTGAGTCGTCTTTCACACTGCTGTAATCTTCTTGTTATTTTGACTCTAAATCTCCCACAAGATGTAACAGGAGCAGCAAAATTTGCTAGAACCAGGCTTGTTAATCGCATCATTGCTGGACAGACCAACGTTCTGTCGATTAAAGGTTTAATCGACAGAACATTTCACTCTTATAATTCTGTCGATCTAGATGCAAATCGACAGAACAAAATGAGCAGCCCTAATCTGGAAGCTGAGCGCGATCGCCTTCTTCAACTGATCCAATCCATTCACGACTCTGGTAGTGTGGCTCCAATCAATGTCTGGATCAGTCCCGCACCAAAGGGTGAGCATCTCTACTACAAACTCAGCAGCAAAAATCCTCAGTACAAAAACCAGCATTTGGGCAAGGCGGGAAGCGAAAAATATCTCGACTGGAGAAGGAGAATACAACGGCGGGAAGCGATCGCTGAGTTAGAACAGCAACTTTCCCTGCTTCAGGCGTTAATCGATCGTCAGGCAAACACCCTTACCGCGACACTTAAAACTAAAACATGAGGGTAGAACTTACGGTCTGCTTTTGCAACGAATCTTGCTGAGTTATGAGTTAGAAGCTAACCTCTTTGACTATTAAGAATGTATCTCAAGCAAGCCATAGTACTCACACAGAAACTGCAACTTCTGCCTAAAGCGAGTCTTTACCGCTTCTGGGGCGACGATGATGCAATCTTCCCCATAGCGGAACACCTCGCGAAAAAACCAAAAAGTATTTGAGACTTTTCTCACAATTCGTCGAACGGGTGCATCCCGATCGCTTAACCATTCATTGCAAATATCAGAAGTCTTCGATTCGTAAGCAAAGGCCAATCCTCGGAGCAGGTGAATCTCAATCTCAAAGGCATCCAAGTCAGAGCACCACTGACCTGAAACAGGGCTTAGGACTGCATCCGAAATGCGGTCTAGTCGCAACGTCCAATTATGTTGTAGCTCTGGTAATTCTTGATTCCCTTCGGTTTCTTCGCACCAGCATTCTAAATATTGCCGTCGCTCATAGGGAACGACTCTGGCGTGCCGGATTGTAAATCTCCAAGGTCGATCTGCGGCATCGTGATAGGTGAGCTGAAAGGGAGTTTGAAGGCGGATATACTGGTCAACTTCTAACCGCCAAGGGGCAAGAGTCTGATTCAGAGCATATTCAAATTCGCTTCGCAAGGGAACTGGTAGTTCACTTCGTTCAAGTAAAAGGTGAATGATGATTTGAGCTGAGTCAGGATGTCCAGCATCAATCAAAGCTTGAATCGATTGATGCAATGCCTTGATACGAGTTTCTGACCAGTCATTGTTACGACCAACTAATAATTCTCGGTGGGCGATCGCTTCCATTAAGCGGGAAATATTAGGACGATCGCCCCACAGCATTCCTTGCTCAAAAGCGATCGCCTCTAGTTGAGCTTTATCCTGCTCTGACACCGAGAGGGTGATA
>JACMKO010000186.1 GCA_014380065.1 Leptolyngbya sp. ES-bin-22
ACAATCACCCGTCCCCCTAGTGCCTCAACGGCTGCCTGAAAGCCAAAGCAGGACGCAAAGACGGGGATACTTTTTTGCCAGCAGTAAACCAGTAAGCACTCGGCATCGTCTACAAACGGATATTGCTCTGGCTGCGTGACTGACGCATCGCTAGAACCGCCCACCAAGAGAGCGTCGTAGCCCTCTATGCAAGTTGCTTCAAAGGTCGGTGTCTCAAAGGTGTTCAGTACCGCAAACTGTTTGGCATCAAGCTGACTGTAGCGAATAAATTCGTCAAGCTCTTCCTGACACGTCACCGCATCATCCCGAATTTGTAATAAGAGGAGCTTAAGCTGAGAGCGCTGTTGAGTCATTAAAGTGCACTACGAAGAGAAGTTTGCCTGAGCGAGTATGACGCTAGGGTAGAAAGTAGTTTTGCGCGATCGCAGATCAATCTAGATGAAAATAACATCCCTCTCCACCCTGCCTGAACAAGCCATTTCTCACAATCCAGCCATCAAAAAAAAGGTGATGCTCCAAAAAAAGGTGATGCTCCAATGGGGTGATTTGCCTCACTTAACCAACTTCTCCCAAGCTTGCTTTACACCCGGGCAAAGCGCCAGTGCCCACAGCCACGCCAATATGTGTGAGGTATTTTTCGTCGAATCAGGTGAAGGTACAATCTGGATTGATGATACCTCTTACCGTCTGAGCAGCGGTGTCTGCATTGCCGTAGAAGCCGGAGAAACCCACGAGCTTTGTAACACTGGCTCAACCGAGCTTATTCTCACCTACTTTGAGCTACGAGTTGAACATGTTTCGGGTTAACCCGATCGCCCACCACTTTTCTTGCCGCGATCGATATTTATCACCAAAAAGGGTGCGAAAATACACCTTTTTTTACACTGACGGCCTTAAACAACTCGAAAGTTGCTCTAGGGAAGATTAGCAGTGCTAATCCTTTCTCTCTGTTCTAAGGACACTCATTTACCTGCTAAAAACACTTGATCGATGGACGTAACTAAACTCAAGCTACTGATGGTTGAAAGCTAATGATTGAGATGAACATCAATTTATGACCTTCAATGATCTCAGTAGTTTCACCGAGAAGACCGCACTATAAAAATTTCAGTTCGACTGACTTTTGACAGTGTAATCAGAGGGATAATACAGCCTATCTCTATTCTGTTTTAGCCATTTTATATAGGTGAAAATATCAATTGAGCTTGATGTTCTCGGGGCTCATTCTGACTATAGATAGTAGAAATTGACCATCTCAGTAAAAGTGCGGAAACCTCGGTGTAAACCACATTGGCGCAAAGTTTCTATGAATTTACAGGCACTATGTCTGTTCAAGATTTGATACCGGGAACGCTAACATTGCGAAGCGTGGAAGGTAAAGCAATGGCAGACAATTCTAGTATTTCTGATAATAATACATCGACACAACGGTTGATCAGTGCTGCGTCGGGTACGCAAATTTTCTCTAATAGTTCAACTGATACGAGCTACTCACTCGACTCACTCGACACGCAAGATTTCTTTCGCTTGCGCCTCAGCCAGCGGAGTAGCGTTGTCCTTACACTAAACTCTCAAAATGCAAATGCTGACATTGCGATTTTGGACGCGGGTGGCGTTTTACAGCAGTCTAACAACGGTGGAGGTCTGGCAGACGCGATCGCTACAGGTGCCCTCAACGCTGGTGATTACTACATCCGAGTTTCTTTAGCGGATACCAGTACCAGCACCAGCTACACGCTTAAAGTCAACCCTACCAAAGCTGCTCGAGCAGACCTGCTCTGGCGTAATGCTAACAGTGGTCAAAATGCGGTTTGGCTCATGAATGGCAACAGCCTTGTGAGCAGCTTTTACACCAATCCCGTTGGCGACCCCAATTGGAAAATTCAAGGAGCAGGCGACTTTAATAACGATGGGATTTCCGATTATGTTTGGCGTAACTACGCTACTGGCCAAAATGCATTCTGGCTGATCAACGCGGATAACACATACCGCTCCTCAGCTTTCTTTCAGAGTGTTGGTGATCCCAACTGGAAAATTGCCGGCACTGGCGATTTTGATGGTGATGGTCAAACTGATCTTGTATGGCGCAACTACGCTACAGGTGAAAACGCCAGTTGGCTGATGAATGGTACAACCCTCAGAACCTCGGTTTATTTGCCAAGTGTTCCTGACCTAAATTCGCGCTTGAATGGTGTTGGAGACTTCAACGGCGATGGGAAGCCAGACTTGGTATGGCGGAACTATCAGACCGGTCAGAACTCCATTTGGCTTATGAACGGGCTTTCTCTCAGTTCGGCTGTTTCGTTTCGAGCTGTCAATGACCCTAACTGGAATATAGTCGGCGTTGGAGATTTTAATGGTGATGGCAAGCAGGATCTTGCTTGGCGGAACAATTCATCAGGTCAAGGCGTGTTCTGGCTAATGAATGGCACAACGTTTTCAACTGACGTAGCGCTTCAAACGGTTGCCGATCCAAGTTGGCAAATTAGCGCGGTACTCACCGGGCAAGCGCCTAGTATATTGGCTGGTAGCAGTATGGGATCTGCTTTTGACATTGGCACCCTGAACAGTACAGGAAGCTACGGCGATAGCACTGGCGGAGCGACTAATCCCAACGGCTACTACAAATTCAACCTGACAACCTCTAGCGTACTAAACCTATCGCTGACAGGTTTGGGCAGTAGTACTAACGCAGACTTACAGGTAATTAGGGATGTGGATGGCAATGGTGCCATTAGCAATCAGTCGGAAATTATTGCCTCTTCAGTGAATTTAGGTAATGCAGATGAAGCAATTTCTAACCTTTCGTTGACGGCTGGTTCATACTTCATTCGTGTCCTTTCATCATCGGCTCAAAGCTCCGCTTATACCTTGGGTCTCAGCTCAGCCCCCGCCCAGAGGGTTGATTTGCTACCCAACACGTCGAGTACTTTTACAATTACGAGGACCGACGGACAGGCGTTGCCAGCAACGGTGAGTCTAAAGAGCGGTAACAGTAACTATCTTTCTGCGGTAAGAGTTAACTATTCCGTCCAGAATGCTGGTACGTCCGTCTTAACTCCATCTTCATTCAAGGTCTCGTTCTACCTCTCGCGGGATAACGTGATTACAGCTAGCGATCTACTTTTGGGCACGATCGACCCCAACACCGGGAACAGTGACAAGGATATTTTTGTCACAAATTTGGCACCAGGTCAAAATCGGACAGGTCAGCAAACATTCAACTTACTGGCGCAATCTGATTCATGGTGGGGAGGCGACCAGACTTATTACATCGGCATGATTATTGATTCGGGCAATCAGGTCAGCGAATCTAATGAGTCAAACAATACAGCCAGTGCAGCGATCGCCATTCGAGAAACATTGCAACCAGACTTGATTGGCAATGGTTTAGTGATTGGGCAAACAAGCGCAATCCCAGGTCAAGCAATTACCCTTACTGGCTCAATCAGGAACACTGGTAACAAGGTTGCTGGTTTCAACCCCGCTCTGGTTCAGTTCTACTTCTCTAATGATGATATTTTTGACGGGGGTGATACGCCCATCGCAGCAGCCTTTGTTAAGCCTGTAGCGGCGTTAAGTAGCGTGTCGTTTAACAGCCAAGTTGGGACAACGACTGCCGCGGCTTATTTCTCAAACACAACGATTCGCCTTCCAGATGCAAGCTGGGAAGGCTGGCGCGGGAATACGCGCTACTACGTTGTCATGCGAATTGACCTTTTTAATGACGCTCAAGAGGGTCTTTCACGGGAAAATAACCAGAACTACGGCAGGCAGATTGGTCAGTACTTAGACTATGCCTTTATTGACATTACAGGTGCGCCGAACAACACACCTGTCTAAACGGGTGAATCTTCAAGCCCAAGGCGGTTAAAACCTAAGCGGCGCTCTGTTAAAGCGCCGCTTAGGTTTTGTATTGAATTGATTCGGCAACATGCAAGCGCTTACCGCACTGAAAAGGCTTCGCTGAAGCGGCGAGTGATGGGTTCAATCAGGAAGTCTAAAACTGATTTTTTGCGGGTTACAATTTCGGCAGTGGCAGCCATGCCCGGAGTAAAGTCAACCGTTTGCCCGCGAACCTCGATCGCACGTTTATTGATCTGGATGCGCGTGGGAAAGACAAGCCCGACATCTTTTTCGACGATCGCGTTGGGGCTAACTTTAATCACTTCTCCCTCTACGATGCCAAACTCCTGGTATGGGAAAGTGGCTAGCTTCACTTTTGCCTTCATGTTTTCGTGGATGAAGCCAATATCTCGATTAAGAATTTTGACTTCTAGCACTACATTCTCGTCTTTCGGAAGGATCGACAGAAGCTCCTCGCTAGCTTGTACAGGTCCTTTCGTTGCCTTGACGTTATAAACAGTGCCATCAAAGGGAGACGCGATCGTTTCACGCTCTCGCTGCTTTTGAGCCTGTGCCAACTGACCATCAACCGATGCCTGCTCTTCCTTGCGCTTGGTGAATTGCGTCAGAATTTCGCTCCGCCGTTGTGAGTCTAACCCGCTTGCCGTACTTTGGGCAGAGCTATATGCTTCTGTTGCCTGATCGATGCGTTGTTGCTGAGCATCAAGCTCTTTCTCAAGGGAAACAACTTTGTCTTTAGCTTGGGTGACTTCATCTAGCGATCGAATGTAGTCAAGCTGGGGGACAGCACCACTGCCTTTCAGCGAACTTAACGCCTGTTCTCGCGTTTGGGCATTTTTAAGACCGTCTTTAGCGTTGATGAGGTTTGCTTGCAGGCGTGATAGCGTTGCCGAAGCTTCGCTGCGTATTGCCAGTTGACGCTGTGCTTCGCTCATAGCAGCAGCTTTCTTTTTGTCAAATTCGCCGAGGCGGGCTTGTAAAAGTTGGTCTTGATCCAAAGTGCCCGTATTAGCGTTACCGGAGCGCTCTGCCTGTAGACGATTGATGTCTTCGCGAATCAATTTGGAGGCTTTGGTCAAGCGATCGACATCAGCCTGGGGCACCCCAGAATCCATTTCAATCAGTATTTGCCCTTTGCGAACCTGGTCGCCTTCCTTGATATTGATTTGCTGAATGCTGCCAACGGCTCCCGCTCGAATAGGGCGGACTTCGGTGAACGGAATCAGTTGCCCTTGAGCAATCGCTACTTCGTCGATTTTGCTGAAGTGCGCCCAGGCGATCGTGCCAAAGACTAGCGCACTGATGCCGCCTGCTAATAAGCGTGTGTAGAGCGGGGGTAATTCTTGTACAGCCTTGCCTAGCTCATAAGAAAGGGATGCTTTCGGATCAGCGAGCTGTTGCTTGATCTGTCTAGACTGTGCGGGCGTAGAAGAAATAGAGACTTTCATTGAGGGTACTGCCTCTGCTTAAAGCGAGCTTTGCGAACATGGACAGCGCTAACAGGTCTATAAGCGCTTCGTTTAAGGTGCCTACTTTGCAGGCAAATTCTGACTAAAGTAACAAAGACTTAACATTTCTTTAAAACTCTCAAGCGGACGGAAGAGGCACGATCTTCACCAAAGCCACACACTAGAAGTCTAGCTGCTCCATCATCTTACATTTACCTACCGTGTTTCAACTGTTGCGACTCCTTGTACATGCCATACAGCCATTGCTGGTGCCGTTTTGCTTTTTCTTTGCCTGGGCGATCGTTGGTCTTTTGGGCTGGAGCCTGTGGACAGCAGGGCGCGAGACGATCGCTCGCGGTCAGCAGATGCACCGAATTCCTTGTGCTGGCTGTCAGTTTTTTACCCGTGATTACCATCTCAAGTGTACGGTGCGCCCTTCTACAGCATTAACCGAAGCGGCAATTAGCTGCCCAGACTATGAGCCATTGACCAGTGTCTACGTCTCTAAGCGTTCATACGACTTGCACGGACATCGCTAAAAAACGTCAAGGCGCGACCCTAACTGATAGACGGCTGTGTGCGTTGGAAACTCTTTGCTTAAATGATTCAGAACTAAGAGGCAAGCGCGATGTTGATTCAAAAGCTCAATGCCTGCACAGAATTTGTCGCTGGCGATGGTACGCTGTTGCGCGAACTACTTCACCCGGAGAAGCAGCCGCTTGATTTGCGCTACAGTTTGGCTCATGCGATCGTTCCGGTTGGGCGATCGTCTATCCCTCATCGGCTCGAAACGTCGGAAGTTTACTACATCCTCAGCGGTCAGGGTGAGATGCATATCGACGGCGAAAGCCAGGTGGTGGAGCCTGGAGACGCTGTTTACATTCCGCCTGGTGCCAAGCAATCGATCCACAATGACGGCATAGAACCGCTAGTGTTCATCTGCATTGTTGACCCTGCGTGGCGCAAAGAGGATGAAACTGTTTACGCTGACGAGCATCCTTAATCGGGGTTTGCGTCTGGAAAACGGTTGTTGGGAATTTGTTCGGCTTCGGGGCAATCATCGGAAACAGCAGGTTCAACATTGCCTTTAGGCACAGCCGCTAATTTCTGCGTGACGGCACCAATGCTCTCTAAGCGAACCATTTCTTCCCAAGAACAGTTTTCGTCTTCTTCTTCTGTTTCATAGCGTAAAGTCACTAAGTCTCCTTCAATGTCAAGGATGCGTGCTCGCTCAATCCAACGTTGCTGGTCCCGCAAGAAGATCCAGACTTCGCGACCGTCGCAACACAGTTGATAAATCTTGCGGTGTAACATGTTGCTTCTCCTGAGCAGTGAGTTTTGTCAAAGACTTCGTGCAGTTTTACCGTGACAGGTATGACTGCTGGCACCGTCGTTGAGGCTGTTGCAAATGGCTCCCTCAAAAAGTAAGGATGGTCGATCGAGCGCGGGACTCTCCCTTTGAGCGACTTTCAACACAGACTCAACTGTAGCAGTTTGCTCGTGAGAGCAAAGCTTACAGCCTGAGCTTGGAACGTCAGCCTCAAGTGCCGGGTGAAAAAGCTTTTGGATGTGCCTTTGAAGGGGAAACGCGGCTAATAAGGGCATTATTTAGGGCAAGATTGGTAGCTTCAGGAAGGTCTGCATCGGGTGAGGACGTGAGCGCAGACCCTCACAAAGAAGAACAGCTTGGCGCGTCAGGCAGTGCAGACAGGTGCGGCGTTGGCGAATAGCACCAGTTGTAAGCATTTTTAGATCCAGCCATCGTGCCTAGCATTCTCCCTAACTAAACGTGCAGCGGGCTTGGTCAATTTAGGTCTCTTAAGTATTGAATTGTACCAACTATTCTAGCGATTGTTAAGCATGGTGAGGATGATTGGTGACTGAACTGATACAAAAGGCTGTATTGGTGGGCGATCGCACAAGAAAAGTTTATTTTTGGTGTCGTAGGGGCAACCAGGCGTGCACGGTTGAACGTTGGCTAGAGTAGAGCCTTAGTCACGCGTGAAACGTAGAAGTGGAGAATGGAATGCTGCTGCAATTGAGCACATGGCTGGAGGTAGACACCTATCTGGAGCGATCGACGGGCATTATTTTGCCGATCGGCTCGACTGAGCAACATGGTCCAACGGGGTTAATTGGTACGGATGCGATTTGTGCAGAGGCGATCGCACGAGGCGTTGGCGAGGCGACCCAAGCGCTGATTGCTCCAACCATCAATGTGGGCATGGCGCTACACCATACCTCTTTCCCAGGGAGCGTGAGCCTCCGACCCAGCACGCTCATTTTGCTGATTCGGGATTATGTGACCTGTCTGGCACGCGCTGGCTTCACGCGCTTCTTCTTCATCAACGGGCATGGAGGCAATGTGGCGACGCTCAAAGCCGCATTTTCGGAAGTGTATGCCACCTTAGTTGATTTGCAGGTGCCAAAGGCAGAGCAGGTGCAATGTCAGGTGAGTAACTGGTACATGTGTGGGGCGGTGTATCAACTCGCAAAGGAGCTTTATGGCGATCAGGAGGGGTCTCATGCAACGCCTAGTGAGGTCGCGCTGACTCAGTACGTTTATCCAGACGCAATCAAGCAGGCTCCGTTGAGTGAGCCAGTGGCGAAAGGGCACAAGATTTATGGAGCGGCTGATTTTCGCCGTCGGTACCCGGATGGGCGGATGGGGTCAAACCCAGCGCTGGCAACGCCTGAACATGGCAAGCAGTTTTATGAGCTGGCAGTCAAGGAATTGAGCAGCACGTATTTGGAGTTTTTGAGCGCAGCGTCAGGCTAGCGGTTGAACCTGTGTCGATGCATATCCTGTGACCGCCTGGGAGAGTTCCTGAAGCTTAGGCATCAGGTGACGAAGGCGAGTAATTTCTTTGCGAGCCGCTGACAAGTATCGAGCGATCGTGCCCTCTGCTAAATCTTCCAATAGCAGCTATGAGCGAAAACACTGACTTCTCGTCACAGCTCTTGGAGCCTTGCGTGACTAATGAATGTGATGGGGCGATCGCAGAAAGGGTACTTTGAGATGAAGGGTTTTGAGATGAAGGGTGATTACTTTAGAGCGGATGCCAAGGACAGTTGCAGGTAGTGTAGGAAGGCGGCTGATGACACCCTTGTCCTGTAGCGCTCGTGTCGCAACAGAAGGATAGGATGTTAGAAACCAACTCTTTGCATTCCTCAATGGAAGCCACACCTCACCATCAATCTCTACAGCCTTTGGCTCAACAGTTGCAGGTACACACGCGATCGTTGCCCAATGCCACCTTGATGCAGATTCAGTGTGTAGTGAAGCAGGGGAACTTGATGGTTTTGGGTCAGCATCCGCCAGACGACATCCCTGAGCCGCAAATCGTTTTTAATGCCCTGGAGCAAGCCATACTCGCCTTGCTGCCCACATGCGGCGAACTCGCTCTAGGAAGCGATGTTTCAGCCCAGGCGAAGCTCTACTTAAGAGTATTGGGGGAACGGCAGCCCTATGCGTCTCGTAGTGTGCCGTTGCGGCTACCAACACAAGAATCGCTTCTTGCTACAGAGTCTACAGAAGTAGCCGCACCTGAGAGAGAAGAACCTACCGCCAGCTTGGTGGAGACGAGCGATCGCATCGTCAGCAACCAAGAGCACACAAATGAAGCTAGTGCCACTACTGACTCAATCTACGACCCGACCTATGTTGAAGCATCTGATCTTACCCAACTAGATTTAGCACTGGAGCCATCGATCGGTGAGACACCCTCGCGTCAAGCACGATCGGCGCTCATACCGTGGCTCCTTGCGGGTGTTGGAGTAAGTGTGGCAGGGTTTACAGCAGGCTTGTGGGTGATGTCGCGCCCATGTGTTTTGGGAGCGTGTGAGCCATTACAGACGGCACAAACGCTGAGCCAGCAGTCTCTACAGGTAATGGAGACTGCAAAGACCGGGCAAGAGTTACAGCAGGCACAGCAGAAACTTACAGAGGCTACACGCCTGCTGCAAAGTGTTCCAGCCTGGTCAAGCCATCACGGAGACGCACAGGCACTCCAGCAAGCGTATCAGCCACACGTGCAGACACTCGATCGTGTGCTGGCAGCAGAGAGCCAAGCAGACACCGCGACTCAAAAAAGTCAGGCAATGCCACAGCCGATCGCGACTTTGCAAGCAACGCAGGCGCTATGGCGAGAGGCGATCGCCCAACTGCAAACGGTGCCTCAAACCGATGCTCTCTATGCGTTTGCGCAACAGCATCTGGTCGCTTACGAGACGAATCGGGTAGCGATCGCCACCTTGATCACGGCAGAACAGCAGGCACAGAAAAAGCTGGCGCTGGCGAAAGAAACTGTCAAGGTGGCGGACGCTAGACAAGGGATTGCCCAAACGTCTGAAAGTTGGCAGTTAGCACAATCAACCTGGCAAGTGGCGATCAACACACTGCGAGAGATTCCCACTAGCACCACGAGTTACACCGAAGCACAACAGCTACTAGCTGGCTATCAAGGCAAATTGGCAGTGGCGCGCGATCGTGCCACTCAAGAACAGATCGCCAAGAAAGCCTTCACGCAAGCGCTTGCTCTCGCACAACGGGCTGAAGCCGTCCAGCGCCAAAACCAATGGTCGCAGGCAGTAGCAACCTGGCGCGATGCCTTGACCACAATCAAACAAGTACCCAATAACACCGCTTACTCTGACCCTGCTCAACCGCTAATTACGTCCTATGGCACCGCCCTGAAGCAAGCAGAGGCACAGCTTCAGGTTGCCGCTGCCACGCAACGTACACGCAATGATCTGAACCGCATCTGCACCGGATCGCCGAGAATGTGTAGCTACACGATCGCCAACAACGCCATTCGAGTGCAGTTTACCCCTGCCTACGAACGACAACTGCGAACAGCCTTTGTGGTGGGACAGGCAGGTGACAAAAGCACGTTAGGCGGTGTCGTCAATCACATCGAAACGCTTCAAACCGCCCTCCAAACCATTGCTGACAACGCAGGGTTGCCGCTAGAAGTCTACAGCGCCGACGGCAGTGAATTGATTGGTTCGTTTAATCCAAAGGGGTAAAAGGGGTGAGGGGTGAGGGGTAAGAAAGTTTTGAGTTGCGCTGCTGGGCTGGAGAGTCTGGAGTTGATTAGCCATTAGCGACGACCCACTGCCTGTTCACCCCTCCCAAAAAGATTTCCATGAACTTCCACAATCGCGCAATTTGTCGCTATACTGAATAAGCCATCGCGGGGTAGAGCAGTCTGGTAGCTCGTCGGGCTCATAACCCGAAGGTCCATGGTTCAAATCCATGCCCCGCCACCAAATTAAGAACCCTTGTTAACTTCATGTTTGACAGGGGTTTCTTTTTAGCGTTTCCCTGACGCTTGCTCTGTACCAGTAGAATAGTAAGGATACCGAGTTCAACTTTAAGTTGTAGAACGACTGCTGGTTAGTGCGATTCAGTGCGGCTATTGGTAGTTGGTCTAGATAAAAACGGTAGTTCTGCTGAGACCCTACCCATCGATTCATTGACTATGACCGTTAACTTGCAGCGTCCCCTCATTATTGGTGGCAGCCTCTTGGCGCTCGGTATTGGAACCCTGGACATTTTGCATCATCTTGTCGGGGATTGGGGCATTTACGCTGCGTTTGCGCTGCTAGGAGCGGCAGGCGTTCACTGGTGGTATAGGCAAGCAGACCAGAAAAAGACGCTGCCTTGCAAACCGCTGGTTGCTGATTCGGTAACTGTCCGGCGGACGCTAGCTGAGGTCAAGCAAGTCATCACTCAGCTTGGAGACGAGGTAAACAATCCGGCTGAGAAGGTGGACTGTACGGAGGCAAAACCGCGTGTATCACGGCTACAGTCAAAAATTTCTCAACTAACCCACGACCTCGATCGCACTGACCTTCGTATCGCAGTGATGGGAGCAAAGGGAACCGGAAAAAGCGCTCTACTCCAACAATTGCAAGCTACGTGGATTGATCCATCTAAGGTGCTGCACTTCAGCGAAGTGTCCGCCTTTTGTGCAACGACAGCGACTGGGTTAACCGCCGATCTTTTTGCACGGCAACAGGCAATGGCAGCAGATTTGGTGCTGTTTGTGGTGACGGGGGATATGACTGAGTCCGAACTGCAAACGGTGAAACGGGTCGCTGCGAACAAACGTACGGTGCTGGTGTTTAACAAGCTGGATCAATTTCTGCCCGTTGATCGCCAAACCGTTTTGGAGCAACTCCGCGTTCAAGTCGAAGGGATACTAGCCAGCACAGATGTCGTGGCGATCGCGACGGCACCCAACCCGATCAAAGTGCGGCAGCATCAGCCTGATGGCTCCATTAACGAATGGCTAGAAGCACAACCGCCGCAGTTTGCTGACCTGACCCAACGGTTGGGGCAAATTCTGGCGCAAGAGAGCCAACAACTGGTGCTGGCAAGTGCTCTGAATCATGCGATCGCGCTCAAAACACAGGCAACAACGGTGCTGAATGATGTCCGACGGACGCGCGCGCTGCCTGTGGTGGAGCAGTTTCAGTGGGTTGCCGCCGGAACCGCCTTCGCAAGCCCCATCCCAACGTTAGATGTGCTGGCAACCGCAGCAATCAACGCTCAGATGATTCTCGATCTGGGGACGCTCTATCGCCAGAAGTTTTCGCTCCAGCAAGCGCAGAAAATGGCGACGACTCTTGGCAGCTTGATGCTGAAGCTGGGTCTGGTAGAGCTATCCACTCAGGCGATCGCCGGACTGCTGAAAGTAAACGCCCTGACCTATGTTGCAGGTGGCTGTATTCAAGGCGTGAGTGCTGCCTATTTAACCCGGATTGTGGGATTAAGTCTGATTGAGTATTTCCATGATCAGGAGCCGAATCTCACGCTCACAGAAGCCAGTCCGCTGGCGATCGAGCGTTTCAGTCAAATCGTCCAGTCCGTTTTCCAAAAAAATCACCAGTTGACATTTTTGCAAGGGTTTGTCTGGCAGGCAATGGAGCGGGTTGTTTCGCTGTCGTCGCCCCAATTGCCGCCTGTCGCGCATCCTGAAGCGATCGCAGAACCACTGGCAGCAGAGCTTTTTTCACCCATAGAGGCAATTTCTGTAGCGCCTCTAGCCGTTGAGCCACTACGTCTGCCGCTGAAAACGGCTTCTGCTTTAAGTGAACGGCAAGAAGTCAAGCTTTTAGATGAAAATGGATCTAGCGTCCGTCGTTCTATTGCCAGCCTTGACTCAACCTCTATCGCCTCAAACTGACCCTACTGCGCGATCGACGACTGTTGATGCGCAGGAAACTTACCTCAATCGTGCCCGCAGCAGCGTGCGGCAGGCATTAAATCGCTACAACGCCTTCTTTCGTTCCGAAAAGAATCGTCCACCCAGCGGTACCGATCGCGAACTGCTCCGCAGTGATGTCGAGCAACTCACCGTTACCCTTAACAAGCTTGAGAGTCAGGTGGTTCGTATCGCCGTCTTTGGTCTGGTCAGTCGCGGCAAGTCGGCAGTGTTGAATGCGCTTCTGGGTCAAAAGGTTTTGCCCACGGGACCATTAAATGGGGTGACACAGGCACCGCGATCGGTCTACTGGTCGCCAGGAGGAGCGAGCGCACGGGAACGTGGGGAAGCAGAAAGTACCGCGCTCACCGTTGCGGCTACCAAACAACTGACAGTGGAACTGATTGACACACCAGGGTTGGATGAAATTGACGGGCAAGCGCGGGCGCAGATGGCGCAAGATATCGCGCATCAGGCAGACCTGATCCTGTTCGTGGTGGCAGGCGACATCACGCGCACCGAATATCAGGCACTCTGTGACTTACGGCAGGCGCAAAAGCCATTGCTGCTGGTGTTCAACAAAATTGATTTGTATCCTGACCAAACGCGACAGGCAATCGATCAGAATTTGCAGCAGCTTGCCGCCAAAAGCGCGGATGGTCTGCAACTGCAACGGCTGCTGTCGGCAAATGAGATTGTGCTGGTGGCGGCTGATCCCATGCCCGTGCAGGTGCGCGTGGAATTGCCTGATGGTCTTACAACCCACGAGTGGGAAACACCTCCTGTACAAATTGACAGCCTAAAGCAAAAGATTCTGGCAATTCTACGACAGGAAGGACGGACGTTGCTTGCCCTGAACGCCCTGTTTCAGGCACGGGACGCAGAAGCAGCGTTAGCCAGCAAAATTCTGGATGTCCGCAATGCCGAAGCAGAGGCACTGATCTGGAAATTCGCCCGCTACAAGGCGATCGTGGTCGGCATCAACCCGATCGCGGTCATCGATCTGGTCGGTGGTGCCGTGTCCGATCTGGCAATGATTCGCGCTTTGTCCGAACTCTACGGCTTGCCTGTCACCCGTCACGAAGCCCGTAAACTCTGGCAAACAGTGCTGCTCAGTTCTGGTAGCCTCATGCTGTCTGAGTTTGGCAGTGGATTGCTGTTAGGTATGGGCAAAAGTGCTGCTGCGGCTGCCTCCGGCTTAGAGACCTCAACCAGTTTCTCTGCCTATGCAGGGACAGCGATCGTTCAGGGTGGCATTGCAGGTTATGGAGCTTACGCGGTTGGTCACGCTGTGCAAGTCTACCTGGAACAAGGCTGTAGCTGGGGACCGCAGGGATCAAAGACGGTCATCCAAGAGATTCTCAACCAGCTAGAACCCAACACCATCATTTACCGTCTACGACAAGAACTGAGCCAGCAGCTTGGCTTGCCGAATTTATAAAGTTGAGAAGGTGTGGCTGTTCGTGATGCGTAACACCAAATCCAGAAGCAACGTCTACAGAGCTTGCCCTCATCCCCAACCCTTCCCCCCGCAGAGAAGGGCAATAAAAATCTTGTTCCCTCGCCCGTTGGGAGAGGGCTAGGGTGAGGGAGCATCTACAGCGTGTACTGCAAGATTTGGTATAAGGGACTTCCAATTTTTAAATCATCCCAAACCACTGAAGCCCCTAAATAAGGGCAGGCATTGCAGTTCGGGACTGGGGCGATTAATTCCCTGGAAGTCCCTAAGACAACAGCAGCTCAACGATCGGGATTAGCATCGAAACCCTGGACTTGGCATGAGCGGTTAACCTACCCCACCATGATCTAAGGCACAACCGAAACTCCTGGCTACTTCACAGGCAACAGGCGTAGATTCACGGAAACTCGCCAAGTATTGGCTAGTTCTGCTCGGTTTTGTCAACTCTAGGAACAGGAGTTCTTGGGGTTTAGGGTGATTTATGGAGCATGATCTGAACTCTGCTGCCTGGTACAGTCACGGCGACATTCTGTACAGCTTAGGGCATTACGAAGGGGCGATCGCTGGCTATGACAGGATGCTAGCCACACAGTCTGACCTTTATGAGGTGTGGAACAATCGTGGTTACGCGCTCGAAAATTTAAGTCGCTACCAGGAAGCACTTGCCAGCTTTGGTCAGGCGTTGAGCATTCACCCCGAATTTGCTCTGGCATGGCACGGCAAAGGCATTGTGCTTGCAAGATTGGGGCGGTACCAAGAAGCGCTCGTCTGTTTTAACAAGACGTTGTGGCTCGTTCCCACTGATCTTAAAGCTCGCTATAACCAGGGCAAGGCTTTAGCCCATCTGCACCGTTACGAAGAGGCACTTGCCAGTTTCGATCGCGTGATTGAGACCAATCCGACTGATT
This sequence comes from Leptolyngbya sp. ES-bin-22, assembly GCA_014380065.1. Classification (GTDB taxonomy): domain Bacteria; phylum Cyanobacteriota; class Cyanobacteriia; order Leptolyngbyales; family Leptolyngbyaceae; genus Stenomitos. Next base: position 14,894 of record JACMKO010000186.1, read on the forward strand.
ACAAAGCCTGGTATAGCCGCAGTAAAGTGCTTGCCAGTCTCGATAAGCTTCACTTAGCGCTCGTGAGCCTTGATCGCACGCTGGCAATCAATTCGCTCTGCTATTACGCCTGGAACTATCGAGGCACCGTACTGACCCGAACAGGAGACTATGACGGCGCGATCGCCAGCTTTGACCAATCGCTTCAACACAAGCCCAACAATCCCGATGCCTGGTACAGTAAAGCACGCTGCTACGCTCTTAAAGGTGAAACTCAGCTTGCGCTCAGCTATCTCCAGCGGGCAATTAAACTAAATCCTCCCCTCTATCGCGCACTCGCACGAGGAGATAGTCATTTCCAGTCATTACTGCAAACACAACAGCTTCAGACGCTTTTACAGCGGCAAGGGTAACAATCAAAGTAACAGGTGGATGAGAAAGTTTTTTAAGGCAACGATCGCACTCTGATGACGCAATGAGTCCTACGGTTCTACCGCTTCTTCCAACTCGGGCAGAGGCAGCTTTGGAATGATTACGCTGGTAAGGCGCTCGTCTGGTTCAAGTTGGAGGGGACAAGCGCCCGTCTCATCTCGACTTTTGAGTGGCACGTCACGACTGGTTAAACGCACCATGCGATTGGCGCTGCTCAATACTGTGATGGCGGCATCTGGCGCGGCGGCAACCATGCCAGCGAGCGCGTCAGTTTTGTTAGTGAATTTAAACGATTGTGTGCCGAGATCACCCACCGTCGAGAGACGAAGTGTGTCGATCGCCAGCCGCTTAGCACTTCCCTGTTCAGACACTAAAAAGAGGTCGTCGCCCTGGTAAATCAGCGTATACCCGACCAATTTTTCTTGTTTTCGCAGGCGAATGGCAAGATTACCCTGCGCGATTCGGCTCAGTGGCGGCAGATGCTCGTCGTCAACGGCTAAACGCAATAAGCGTCCACCCGCTGTTGCCAGCACAAGCTGATCGCCTACTTCCGCCAGGGTGACATAAGCAAGCTGATCCTCTGGCTTTAGCTTTAGTAGAGTTAAGCCCCGCCCCGTCAACTCGCTCAATTCTGCTAGCGGCAACCGTTTGATGCGCCCTTGCTGCGTTACCAACAGGAGATCAGTGTGCTCTTGCTCATCAGACAGCACAAAACAGCCAACCACAGAGGCAGGATCACTCTGAGCTGAAGACGGTAGTAGTGTCACCAACGGCGTTCCACGTGACTTACCTGCTACCTGGGGCACGTCTTTAACATCAATGGGGTATGCCTTGCCGCTACGAGTCAAAACAACTAACGTTTGTTCCGTCGTCACGAACTCCGTTTGCGCTACAAAGTCATCGCTTTCTTCCCATCTCTGGGTTGGCTTATCCCTCGTTTTACTCTGATTGCGTTGAAACACCTTAGGCGTGATGCGGCGAGCATAGCCGCGATGGGTCAGTTCCAGCACTGTTTCTTCAACTTCAGCTTGTTGAGTTGGAGCCTCGGTGTTGAGTGGTTGGTGCGTGCTTAGTGGCTGCTGATCAAGCGTGAGTTGCTCACCAATCTCCAACTGCTGGCTCCTGGCTCCTGCCTCCTGACTCCTCCCTACTACGATCCTTGTCCGCCGGGGGTCAGCATACTTTTTCTTCAGTGTACGCAGGTCTTTTTTAAGCACTTTGAGCAGCTCGCGACGATCGCCCAACAAGCGCTGGAGTTCCCGCATCCGTGCCGTCAATTCGTCAAATTCGGTTTGCAGACTTTGCCGTTCTGTGCCAATCAACCGTCTTAGTGGCATAGAGAGAATGGCATCTGCTTGACGATCGCTTAGATCTAGGCGTTCCTGAAACTGCATCTTGGCGGTGCTGCCATCTGGTGCATGGCGCAGAATGTCAATCACGGCATCCAGGTTGGTCAACGCCAGCAGCAGCCCTTCGACAATGTGAAGGCGAGTTTCTGCCTGATTTAGCTCGTTGCGGTAGCGGCGAGTGAGCGTATCTTCCCGGAAGCTCAAGAACTGCTGGAGCAATTCCCGTAGTGGCATCTGACGCGGTTGCCCATCAGTGAGTGCCAGCATGATCGTGCCAAAGTTTGACTGTAGTGCGGTTTGACGATAGAGATTATTCAGCACTTTCTGAGGGCTGGTATCGCGGCGCAGCTCAATGACGACCCGAATGCCGTCGCGATCGCTCTCATCGCGTAGATCGGCAATGCCCTCTAGCCGTCCCAAATTGACTAGCTCTGCCATCTTTTCAATCCAGGCGGCTTTGTTCACCTGGTAGGGCAACTCTGTGACGATAAGTGCCGTCCGTCGGTGTCGCCCACGACCAATCTGGAGTTCCTCCATCTGAGCCACGCCCCGAACGGGAATGCTGCCTCGACCCGTGGTGTATGCCTCCTGAATGCCATCGGTGCCAATGATTTCGCCGCCTGTAGGAAAGTCGGGTCCAGGGATCAGCTCAAACAGCTTGGCATCGGGCAGATCGGGGTGATCGATTAGTGCCACCAAGCCATCCACGATTTCGCCGAGATTATGGGGTGGAATGTTGGTTGCCATCCCCACAGCAATGCCCGAACTACCGTTCAGTAGCAGGATGGGAAGTTGGGCAGGCAAGACCGTGGGTTCTTGCTGAGAATTGTCAAAGTTACCGACAAAATCAACGGTGGCATCGCCAATTTCGGTTAGCAAGGCTTCGTTGCCGATCGGTGCCAAACGGGTTTCCGTGTATCGCATCGCAGCAGGAGGATCATTGTCCACCGAGCCGAAGTTGCCGTGACCGCCCAACAAGGGGTAGCGGCTGGAAAATTCCTGCACCAGCCGCACCAGCGCATCATAAACTGCCTGGTCGCCGTGGGGATGATATTTACCCAGCACGTCCCCCACCACGCGGGCGCATTTACGATAGGGTCGATCGGGGGTCAAGCCCAGTTCATGCATCGCGTACAAAATGCGTCGATGTACTGGCTTTAGCCCATCGCGTACGTCGGGCAGCGCCCGTCCCACGATGACGCTCATGGCATATTCCAGATAGGACTGCTGCATCTCTGTGTGCAGAGCAGTGGTAATTACAGCCATGATGGTTCCTTCAGCATTGATGTCATAGGATCTTTGTAGCATTTGCAGCGAGCGACGTTTACGATAGGGGCAGACCCTAACATCCCTGTGCCTGTTTCACAGTAGAATTGGCGCGAATTAGGCAGTTGCTTCGTCTGGGTCACGTTCCGAGGAAAACACGATGAGAACCGTTTTGATTGTCGAAGACGATCTGATCAACGCGCGAGTCTTTTCTAAGATCTTGACGAAGCGAGGCGGTTTGGCAGTAAAGCATACTGAAAATGTAGAAGAAGTCATGCAGATTGCCCATGCGCATGAAGCCGATATCATCTTGATGGATGTGTCTTTGTCGCGCAGTGTCTATCTGGGGAAAGCAGTCGATGGCATTAAGATTACCCAGATGTTGAAAGCTGATCCCAGAACTGCCAAGTTGCCAATTATTCTGGTAACGGCGCACGCGATGGAGGGCGATCGCGAAAACTTTCTGAAGCAAAGTGGTGCCGATGCGTATATTTCCAAGCCCGTTGTCGATCACCAGGCGTTTGTCGATCAAATCATGTCGCTGTTGCCTGCCGGGTAGAAACCAATGACAAAAACCGTTTTGCTGGTTGAAGATGATTTGGGCAATGTGCGGGTCTTTTCGCGCTATTTGACCAAATTGGGTGGTTTTGCAGTCAAGCATACCGAAGATGCCGATGAGGTGATGCAGATTGTCAAAGCGGGGCAGGCGGATCTTATTTTGATGGATGTCTCGCTGTCGCATAGCCTTTACCAGGGCAGATCTGTAGATGGAATTAAACTGACTCAACTGCTGAAAAGCGACCCGAGTACTGCCTCGATACCGATCATCCTGGTGACAGCACACGCCATGATTGGTGATAAGGAAACCTCCCTGCAACAAAGCGGTGCCGACGGCTATATTTCTAAACCGGTGGTGGACTACCGCGCGTTTATCGACCAGGTAATCGCACTGCTGCCAAAGGGCGAAGCATAGCTGAGACTTTCAGACTACCGTAAATCATTTCATCTATGTCTCAGCCAAAAGGCAACGTGCGACTAGAGTCTATCTGTTTCCGGTTCGTTTAACAAGTACATTGGTACTATTTTAGCAGGGATGACGTGGGCGCGATCAGGGTGAGGGTGCGATCGCAGAAGGCACCTCCGATGGGTCAGTATCAATAATTTCTGGCAATGTTGGTGGCAACGGATCAGGTATAGACACGCTGGGCAGCGGCGTTGGCTCGGTGCTTGGCACGACGTTAGAAGGCGCGATCGCTTTATGTTGTAAATCTTTCTGCGGTAAATATTGACCGAGTTTCTGCCCCACTTGCCGCAGGCGTTCTGCCCCACTCAAGCGTTCTGTTCCATTGAAGGAAGTTGTCGAGAACGCGTCGCCTGGTGCTGTTTGTTGCTGTGGGGACGCTGGTTCTGCTTTAGCCTGTGACCGAGGTTCTGGTGATGGCACCGCAGGGACGATCGCGGCGGGTGGTTGCGCTGGTGCTAACGGTATAGGCGAAGGCTGTGGGCTGGAAGGGGCAGGCAGTGGCACAACGTCTGGCGTTGGCTCCGTACTGGAACTGCTAGAAGGGTTTAGCTCAGGGAGTGGTGGGGCGATCGGGCTGGGGCGATCGGGGTTCAAACTTGGCGTTGCCTCTGGGCTTGGCGTTGGCTCCAGTGGCGGTGTTTCTAGGAGTGATGGCGCTGGTGCGGCTGATGGCTCGGATGTTGGCTCAACGATAGGCACTGGCGGCATATAGTTGGGATCAACAATGCCACGCACATCGGCGGCAGCTAGTTCACCACGCACAAGCTTCGATAAGGTATCGTCTCCGTTCGGTTGATAGTTCACCATCCGCACTGTGTTGTTAAACACGTTTTGCACTGGATTCCCTTTTTCATCCAGATACTCAAGCTGCACCCAGTTCTTCCCAGGTTTGAACCCTTTGAGATATAGCGGCTGCCAGCGATCGATCACAAAGCTGTCTCCATTCACCGTGCAGCGAATGCGCCAATCAGCAATGTCATCCGTTTCGTCTGCCTGAGCCACCAGATGAAGGGGCGCATTCGTCAGGTAAAAATCCAGCAAAATCGGCTCTGCGCCGTAGGTGCCTTGGGGACGGCTATAGGTCAGCAGCGGCAAATTGGGGTTGGGGCTATTGTCCTGAGTTTTAGTGAATACGTGGAAGGTTGTTTGTACGAAGGCACCGTCATTTTTGAAGCTTTCGTGCCAGGGACGGGAGGCAAAGGCACGGATTGTATGCGTTCCAGGCTCTAAATTGTCAAAAACGAGTGGTTTACTGGTGTCATAAACCGCCTGATAGCCACGATTGTCCAACAAAACATGCAGATGGGGACCCAGCCCAAACGTTTCATTTTTAAATAGAGGTAAATCTTTGACAAGGAATCGGACGGAGACCGTGTCGTCTGATAGAACGTCGTTTTTGCGAGGGCTGAGAATCGATACCTGGGGCTGATAGTTGTCGAGTGCCTGCCGTAGCTCTTGCAGAGCGATCGGTGGCGAGGCTTCGGCAATGTTCCCGACCTTTTTAATGGTCGTTTGAGTCGTATCGGCTGCTCGCGATCGTCTCCCAAAGGCAGCCTCTGCTGCGTCACCCATGCCTCCCCAACTCACCGCCACCAGCATGGCTAAGGCAACGATCAGTTTGGCGACAGTCTGCCAGCGCTTCATTCCCAACACAGAATCCACTCCTAAAAGCTTGCCCATAGGGAACTATAGCGGAAAAGACCAAGCCTCTCCTGCAAAGTTTCGGCGCTAGTTTTTGGGTCGCTAGTTTTTTGCCAAAAGGTGAGGATAAGATTGATGTCGATCGCTCCTGTCCTTTTGCCTTACCCAGCAAGCAGTAATTCGTTCAGTTGGCGCTTCAACGCCGAAGACGACAGCAATGGCTTATAAACTTCACCTTCGTAAAGTGTCCAAACATACCCAAAGGTAAAGGGTCGGAATGCTGGAGCGGCACCCATGACTCGCCAAACTGTCTCAGCCATGACCAAGCCTGGAAAAGCTACGGTAGAGGAATCTTCAAGTAACTCGCCGTAGGTTCTGAACTCATCCACTTCGACACCAACCAGAGCGTAACGAAAGGTTGGAGCTGATCGCAACCGTTGATACAGTAAGATGCCTAGCTCAGTCATCAAGTAAGCAGTCTCTGGTGTGTTGATGCCAACCTCACTGATACCACTTGGAAAAACTCGACACCACCAGTTTGTGTCCAAATCTTGAAAGACTTCAGACTGACATAGTACCTGTCTACCGTCTGAGAGCATCCAGGCAGCAGTGTCGAAGTGCTGGGCAAATTGCACCGCGGCAACCTGTTCCCCGCCACACTCAGCCGACAGACTAAAAATCCATGCCATCACTGCCCTCCGTTCACTGCCTTGATCCGTCAAACCTTTACCCAATCGTCCCTGGTCTTTACCAAGGCCGTCTCATATTTCTCTAAGAGCATTGTAGCTTTTGGCAGAATGCTGACGTGTGTCGAGCTATCCTGTACTGCTTCAAGATCGCCACTGATTTTGCTCTCGTCAATCTGCCAAAGCTGATCTCTGCCTGTACCGCCAAACGCAGCAGACCTACGGAATACTGGTAAGCCTTCGATCGAGAGTGAGGCAGACATCCCTTTTCCGTTTCTAAGGGCTACAGTTACAGACTCAGCAGAAGGATCGAGATTCGTTTCTGCCCGCAAGTATCCTTGTTTGTCTATCCAGTTGCTGGGTCTTTGTGCCACATCAATGTCAATACCGGGTCGAATCCCTAGCAGTCGAGCGCTACGACCAATTTTGGGTTTGCCGTTTTCTTCCGCCATACCTCGGTAGTAAAGCTTTCCCATCAGGTGAAGTAAGTTCTATGCAGTCTACAGATTCAGCAGAAGGCGCGATCGCTCCACCATAATCTCTCTCAAAAAATTGTTTCATCTTCGGTTGCCTGAGAGCTGCGATCCCGGGGTTTGTGTCTCCAGTTTTCAGCTTGTTTAGTTTTGTAAGCGCGATCGGCATATTACTTGACTTTTGCACGCGACTCAGATTCTGAAGCTCACCTACAGCCGTAATTGAGGGGAGTTTGAATTATTGTTAATTGCGTCCAGGTTCGGTGTAATACGAGTCCTATAATGACACGATGAGAACCCTTACCAGTCTGTATGTACTG
>JACMKO010000187.1 GCA_014380065.1 Leptolyngbya sp. ES-bin-22
AGCAAGGTCAAATTTTCTAAAGACACCGCACAGGCCAAGGGATTTGCCATAAACGTTGGGCCATGCCTAAAGACCCCTGCCTCACCCGCTGCAAAACTCTCACTAATCTCCTGCGTCGTCAGAGTGGCTGCCAGGGACATAAACCCGCCAGTCAGCGCCTTGCCCACACACAGAATATCTGGACATACCGCTGCATGTTCACAAGCAAACATTTTGCCCGTGCGGCCAAAACCCGTAGCAATCTCATCTAAAATCAGCAGGACATTGTATTTTTCACATAACGCCTTGGCTTGTCGTACATAGTCTGGATGATAAAAGCGCATCCCCCCAGCATTTTGCACTATCGGCTCCAACATGGCTGCTGCGATTTGATCGTGGTGAGCGGCTAGCAAGGCTGCAAAGCTGTCAAGATCTCGTTCCTGCCAATCGCAATCGAACCCAGCCGCAACAATCGCGGTGTTGCCCATGCAAACGGCCCGTACGCCTTTGGCGGAGCGAAGCTCGATGAATCGCCCTATGGACATTTCAAAAACCGCTTACATCAAGCGCTGTGACGGCGAGAATCGTTTGACTTCTCATCGGTGGTCGCTTACCAGCAGGTCATGGCGCAAGTTGTGGAGCGCCTTAATCAAACCTTCTGGGAGCGGTTTGCCGTAGAGACAACGCACCTGCAAGCCTTGCCGACTTACCGCGACCCGGACTATGAGGTGCTCACCGTCAACGTCACCACCTACAGCACTCTCAACATGCGCTGCATTACCTACACGGTGCCTACTCGCCTGAAAGGGGAAACGCTGACCATGCCTCTGTACCACGATCGCTTGCTCGGGTTTGGCGGCAGCGTCCAAGTGGTTGCATTAGCACGCCTGCATGTTCCTGGTAACCACGCGATTCGCCGCGCCCGCAGGATCAATTATCGGCATGTCATGGAGAGCCTCAGGCGCAAGCCGCAAGCCTTCTTGTCCTGCCTCTGGCAACAAGATTCATTCCCTAGCGACAATTACCGCCAATGATGGCAACAGATGCGAGTACAACTCGTCTGTCTCGCCCCTCTTTGCCAGACGTGATGACCAGGTGCAAGGGTTGTTACATCTGTTGAGTTTGGGCTTACGGGTGCGGACTTTAATTGAGTTTGTGGTATGTCGTCGGTTGCAACAAACGCAGCAAACCCTCAGTGGACGGTATTCAGATAAGCCTAAATGGACTACAGCTCGACCTTCTGCCGAACGCTTGCTCAAAGCGTTTGACAATCTAACATTGACAGTCTTCCTAACATTGACAGTCTTCGAGGTCTATTCAGCATATGGTTCGCCATACAGCAGCGAATCCCACTCGGTACGATCGCCTTGTTTGGTAGGGCTGCTGACCCGGTGTCGCTTGCAACAGACAACGCAAGAGAATGATGAGACGGTAGCATTGAAGCTTGAGGTGACACAGCATGGACAATCTTCAAGACGTTTTGACCGTTGCCGCTACCGTAGTGGAATACTTTCTCTTTGCCTATCTCGCTGTCGCGTTCATCGTCTACGCGCTAAAGTCACCCAGCACCGTGAAACCATCGCGTGTTGTCTCTGTTCCCCAGAAAGCTTGGGAGCGATCGGTTGCCCCAACGACAGCGCTTGCAGGCATGGCTAGTTAGCACTGAACTGGGCGACGCACTCATAGCGCGACATGAGCCTGAATGAAACGATCGTTTGAGTCGAAAGCCGCTCATCTTTCTGCTAGCGAAGGGATTTAAAGCCCGCTCTAACCAGGTCTCTCAGCTCAAAGCGCTACTCAAAACTTTACTCATCGTGCCCTTCGGGTTTCAGTCCCTTGCTAAAAACGCCTTGAAAAGCCGTTTCTTCAGCTACGCTTTTGCCTTCATTCAGTAAGTAGTCATAAAAGGTGCGGGCAATGACCGATAGCTGTTTGCCAGAGGGATAAATGACATACCAGTGGCGTTGAATCGGAAACCCTTCCACATCCAGGATGGTCAACTGGCTGTTGTGGCCTTCTAGCGCCAACGTGTGTAGCGACAGTACAGACACGCCAAGTCCACCCGCGATCGCCTGCTTAATGGCCTCATTGCTGCCCAAATCCAGCTTCACCTTAAGTGCCAGTGCGTGGTCGTCAAAGAGCTTTTGCACGGCTTTGCGCGTGCCTGAACCAGGTTCCCGCATAATGAACGGCTCTTCTGCCAGCCGCTTGAGCGAAATATCGCGCTCGTGCGCCAACGGATGGTTGCGCTGCGCCAGCACTACCAACGGGTTTTCCAAGAACGGATGCACCTTCACATCCATATCGGTGGGCAGTTGGCTCAAGATGTAAAGGTCGTCGCGATTCTCAGCTAAACTTTCCAACACCCACGCGTGGTTATTCACAGTCAGCGAGACATCAATGCCGGGATACCGCTGGCAAAAAGGGCCTAGCAGCCGAGGCACCACATATTTTGCGGTAGTGACAACAGCTAACCGCAGTGCCCCTTGTTTGAGTCCCTTGAGGTCAGCGATCGCAATGTCAAACTGCGACAAGCGAGAAAAAATGTCTCGACAGGCAACGTAAAGTTCTTTTCCAGCGTCGGTTAAGTAGAGCCGCTTGCCTACTTGCTCAAACAGCGGTAGACCAACCGATTTTGACAGTTGCTTCACCTGCATGGAAACCGTTGGTTGCGTCAGAAAGAGTTCCTCGGCAGCACGAGTAAAGCTGTTATGCCGCGCCACAGCTTCAAATACTTTTAACTGGTGGAGCGTTGCATTCTTCAAGGGCATCTCCTCATCCACTAATTCATAGACAGAAATCTATTCTTTTGAGAGAAAAGCGTGATTTCAATCTATGAACTTCAATAGTATCATTGTTGGTATGAGTCTAAACTCCCTTCTAGTGGCGTTGCATAGGCGCGTAGTGGTCAGCTTTCACTTAAGGTAACGCTCCGTACGGTCTAACGCACAAACGGGTGAGCCTGAAAGCAACGGTTATGCGTCCCTATGCAACGCCTTTCTCATGAGCATCTGTTGCGCCTCCAGACAGCGCCAAAACCGTAACATCTGCTCCCCTACCAACTGGGGCTGAAAATAATGAAAAAAGTGATGACCATCGGGGCATTGCCAAAGTGTATCGTCTGACTTGAAGTAGGACAACCACTCTTGCAGTACTGGCGGATGCACCACTGGATCATTTTTGCTACCGCAGACCAGCAACGGCATCATAACGCCGCCTCTAGGCAGGGTTGCCAGTTTGAATAAGGAGTGTGGCGAGGGAGACTCTTCTAGATCACGGCTGAGGGACGTGACCAACGCTTTGACAGCATAGGGAAGCTGGCGACCAAAGAGGCTACGGGTCGTACAGGCTAGTAGTTGCTGGCGGCTACAGGCGATTAACTGACGTTGGACATAGTAGTGCGTTTGCCAGGTCACGGCAGGCTGCGCAGCAACGGCTAAGAGTGTGAGCGATCGCACCCGTTCAGGATAGCGCCGTGCGTAGGTCAACCCCAAGACTCCGCTCATGCCGTGACCACCCAAATGAATCGGGCGCGGCTGACCCTTTAAATAGTCATGCAACAACACAACCGCTTGATCGAGAGCACTGGCTTCATCTTGAGACTGCTGGTATTCCCACTGCGCCACAGTGAGGTGGTTTGCTAAGCATTGGAGCAATGGCTGATCAAAATGCTTCAAGCTGGGGCTGGCATTCAGCCAGAGTAGGTCAAACGAGAGTGACATGGGATCTGAGACTCTTCTTCAATGAGAACTGGGCATATCCTACCATAGCTATTGAGACTATTTAGCAATAAGAATTTCTGAAGCGGTAGAGAACGATCAGTTTGATGTTAAGCCTCTTGCAAAACTGGGTCTAGGTAAGCGGTCGAGAAAGCTGGCTCTACGTCTTTCAAGAAACTGTCTAGAGCATGGAGAAGCGATTAATTTTGTTGATACTAATGTCAATAGATTTCAAGGGCGGCACAGGTGCAAGGCGATCGTGCCCGTCATGCAACAGCGCAAATCTTGGCAGTAGTAGCAAAATAGGCTAGGGTTGCCTGAGCAGTGAAGCGTTAGCTTTGCCAAACTCTGATCTTGAGATGGAAGATCCCTGGTGCCTTAGATCCCTAAGCCTGAGTGCAGAGTTGTGTGTTTGGTCTGCTGTTGAGAACTCATTTCAGTGAACTAACGGTTGGAGGAGAAAGCGTTGTTGCGTTGCATTTCTGTATCATTCTCGGTGGCTATGACGGTGCTTTCCAGTTGTGCGATCGTTCGCGCTATGCCTCAACCATCGCCACCTGCCGTTACCACTGTGCTGCCAGACAACACTCCAGGCTTGGTGCTAGTCAATGCTAAGCCAGCCGCTTGGGCAGAAGTTGAGCGCTTCAATGCTTTACCAGACTACCTCCGAGTGCCCTTTAAGGTGCCGTTCTTGCCAGACGCGATTAGCTTCCCGCAAGATATTCAACCCTGGTTAGGGGATGAAGTGGCGATCGCTCTGGTGCCCACAGCGGGATCGATCGCTGGCTCCGTGCTGCAAACCCTTGATGCGAGTGCGATTCTGCTGGCACCGATCACGGATCGCGATCGCTTCGATGCCTTTCTGCGTAAGCTCAAAGCGACACGAGGGCAACCCGAAATCGAGCGCGAGTATAAGGGCGTGATGCTTTTGCAATGGTCTCCACCTGCTGAGGAAAAACCCTCTAAGCCTGTAGAACCAGACTCAACGCAGCGTAACATTCCACAGCCTTTGCTAGCGCTAACCGCGCACCGTCTACCAGGTCTTGTACAGAGCAAGGTTGTTAAGCCCAAGTCAGCGCTATCAGAGACCCCACCGATCGCGACACCAGACGATGACGCTGAACCAGCGCCCGATCTTACAGACGATTTGAAGCCACGTGGTCTGGCGATCGCGCTTTTACCAGGCAACGTTGCGGTAGCAACACAGGCAGACACGCTGGAAGACCTGATCGATGCCCGTGCTGAACGGGAGCCACTGGCGCAAAGTCCGCTGTTTCAACGCACGTTGCAGCATCCTCAAGCGGGACGATCGCTCATGACCAGCTACGGCGAAGTGAGCGCGATTGCCAAGTTCTTGTGGGCGATCGCCAAAAATGCGCCACCGTCAACGTTTGGCTTTGGCTTGCCGCCTTTGAACGAAAAACAACTTGCAGCGCTGACCAAGCTCTACAGCTCTGCCGATAGCCATGTCTGGCTGCAACCGGAAGGTATCCACAGTCAGGTGAATTTTTACTACACTACGCCCCAGCCTGATCTGGCGACACGCATACTTCCCGATGCCAATCAGATTTTGACTCGGCTTCCGGCAGCGACCTATCTTTCCGCCAGCAGCCGTAACTTTAAGCAACAGTGGCAAGACTCGCTCGCCTCCGCGCAAGATGATCTAGCCAGCCAGATTGCGATCGCCAGCCTGCGTAACTCATTCCGCACCGCCACAGGTCTCGATCCTGAAAAGGATGTGATCCCCTGGATGGACGGCGAATATGCCTTCTTCTTCTTTCCCACCACAGGCGGATTGTTCAACTCCATTTACCCTAAATTCAATCTCGGCGTAGGGCTGATGGTGCAAACCAGCGATCGCCCAGCGGCGGAAGCGGCACTGAAAAAACTGGATCAATTTGTCAAAAAAGAAGCGAAGGGTGAAGTGACGATCGTCCCCCAACGGTTAAAGGGACAGCCGATCGTGAGTTGGGAAGCCAAAGAGCGAGGTAAACCGATCAGCTTTCTGTCTCACGGCTGGGTGGATGCCAAGACGCTGGTGATTACAACAGGTGCGAAACCAATGGCAGATCTGGCTCCCAAACCCTACCTGCCACTCCACCTCAACCACACGTTCCAAACAGCTACCGCCAGCTTCCCCATGCCCAACGAAGGCTACTTTTACGTCAACATGGGCGCAACGCTTTCTTTCTTTTACAACCTGCTTTTGCCGTCTGTACCCACAACAGAGACGCAGTTTGTGCGAGAGTTCCAGCGGCTTGCTGGCTCGGTGCGCAGCGTCAGCACTTCTAATTCCACCACGGCTGAAGCGCAACGTGTAGATTCGCTCTGGGTACTGGCTCCCGTTAAACAGTCGAAATAGAACTTTCCAGATCTGACCTCGCATTTAAGCCTTGGATCGGCTAATTTACGTTCAGGAGACTGAATCGAACCTGCTACTACGGTTCAGCTTGACTGATGAGCACGGCACCCAACAACACCGCAATTGAGCTTTTCTTCTCGTACTCTCATCGGGATGAAACGCTGCGTGATGAACTGGCAAAACACCTCAGCATCCTGAAAAGACAGGGTGTGATTACCGCATGGCACGATCGCCAGATTACTGCCGGGAGCGAATGGGCAGGCGCGATCGACGATCATCTCGACTCAGCGCGAGTCATTTTGCTGTTAATTAGCGCTGATTTTTTGGCATCGGATTACTGCTGGGATGTGGAGTTGAAGCGGGCGATCGAGCGCCATGAAGCCGGAGAGGCTTGCGTCATCCCGATCATCTTGAAGCCCGTCGATTGGAGCGGCGCGCCGTTTAGCAAACTACAGGCATTGCCCAAGAACGCCCAACCCGTTACCAGTTGGGCAAATCCTGATGAGGCATTTCTGGATGTCGCCAAAGGCATTCGGCGAGCAGTGGAGGCGATCGTGCAGGCAAAGCCTACCACTTCAGTCGCAGATGCAAGCCCTGTCGTTACAGCTCCTGCATTCGCACCGTCATCACCAGTGTCAACGGACGGATTAACGAGTCGTCAGCGACGTAGACTGGAAGACGATCTCGCCTCGCAACAGCAAGAGTATGACTTGCTCAGTCGTAAGCTCAAAAATCTACGGCAGGCGCGGGCGATCGAAACCGATGTGGCAGTCAAGCTGAAACTGGAGGTGCAAATCGACGAAGCAACCGCTGATCTGGAAACAGTTGAGCAGCGGTTGAATCAACTTGAGAGTCAGTTACGTTAGCCTGATGTCCGTGTCTCTGTCCGCATAGCCCCCTGCTGTCAATGCCTACCCTCGATCGCTTACAAACCAAAGTTGAAGACCTTGAGTATGAATGCGGGCTGCTGACTAAAAAGCTGCGTGGTCTGCGTCGGAGTCGCGCGATCGAAACCGATGCAGCGGTGAGAACCAAGCTGGACGTGCAGATTGAGGAAACGACTGAAGAACTGGAGACGGTAGAACAAACCCTCGAACGCCTGGAGCGCCAGATCAACGAGTTTACGCAACCTGCCAGCATCCGTCCGAGTGTCAACCTGGATCAGCTTCACGGGGCATTGCTAAAGCTGGGATATTGGGAGCAGCAGCGATCGTTCAAAAAGGTGATCAAAGACCATCCTGTAGGTGCCTTTTTAATTCAGGGAAACTCGCCAGAGTACGGTCAGCGCTGGCTCTTGAACCGACTCGCGCTAGAGACATCCAGAAGCCTCGAAGCAAAAGTGGTAAAGGTCAATCTTGGCAGAGTCTCATCACGCAGCAATATTCCTGCACTGTGGCGAGAACTCGCCGAACGTGTAGGGTTGGGACGGCAGAACACACCTTCTGAAGCTGAAATTGTGGAGCGCGTCCATCAGTGGTGGCAGACGCAAAATGTGATTATCGTGTTTTACGATGTACACGGCACCATTGAAGACAACCTGCGCGATCTAATCAACGACTTTTGGGCAGTGCTGGCAAATCGGGTCTCTGAAACAGCCACTCAGGGGAACGGCTTTAAACTGCTGATGTTTTTGCTGGATGACAAAGGCAGCGTCAATACGTGGAATCTAACCTTTGCCAAGCAGTATGATTCCACCTGGAGACCCATCATTCCCTTTGGGTTGCCAAACCTGACTGAGTTTTCGTCAGACTTACTCATCACCTGGATCGAGCAGCAGAGCGGTGTGCTGCCAACCGCAATCACAGATGAAGCTGAAACAGTGGTTGCAGCGCTTTTGGCAAACACAGATAATGGCATCCCAGAGCCAACATTGCGCGAAATTTGTGATCTATGTGGCTGCAATTGGTATGACCAAGAGGACAAATGGTTAAAACTGTGAGCAATCGATCGCTAGAGTACACAGGCAAGCATCAGCCGCAACCGGGCGAACGGGATGACAATGGACAACTCCTTTACCCGTATCTGCCCAGCGATGATCTGATCGAAGCCGTGAACCTGGCAATTTACCTGGAACGACCTTTATTGCTGAAAGGTGAACCCGGATGCGGCAAAACCCAGCTTGCCCGTGCCGTTGCCTACGAACTCGGCTTGAAGTTTGAACCCTGGTATGTGAAATCGACCAGTCGTGCGCGGGATGGGCTGTATACCTACGACGCGATCGCCCGTCTACGGGATGCCCAGCTTGCGTCCTCTGGTCGCCTTGCCCCAGCCGACCTGGAACGTATCGACAATCCTGCTACCTACATTCGGTTTGGACCGTTGGGGCGAGCCTTTCAAAGCACCGAACGCACGATCGTCCTCATCGACGAAGTTGATAAAGCTGATATTGATTTTCCCAATGACCTGCTGGTGGAACTGGATGAACAGCAGTTTGTGGTGGAAGAAGCCCGACAGGAGGGCAAGGAGCTACGCATTCGGGCAACCGTTGCACCGATTATCTTTATCACCAGCAACGACGAGAAAGATCTGCCCGATGCCTTTTTGCGCCGCTGCCTGTTTCAACAAGTCCAGTTTCCCAGTCCGGAACAGTTGGTACGCATTGTGCACGATCGCTACCCCGATGCTGCCGATACATTGACACAAGCGGCTGTTGATCGCTTTCTGCAACTGCGCGAACAACTGCGCAAAGAAAAAGGCGAATCGGCAAAAAACGTCAGTACCAGCGAACTCATAGATTGGTTTCGCGTCTTGAAACGCCATCCTGACGACGAAGCGCTGAAAAAACTTGACGGCAAGCTTCCCTATCTGGGTGTGCTGCTTAAAAGTTGGGACGACCATTTGCGTTACCTGAAGCGGAGCTAAACCCCATGAACCCCAACTCAGTGGATGAGCTGCCCCTGCTGGAACTGTTTACCCGCTTGCGTGAGGCTGGCTTGCCGCTGGGTCTGAATGAATATCAACTCGTGCTGCGATCGCTCCAGGCAGGTTTCGGCGTTCGTGATCGCGCAGCCCTTGCCAAACTCTGCCGCACCCTCTGGATCAAATCTCCCGAAGAAGAACGCCTCTTCAATCATCACTTTGAGCAAACTGTTGGTAGTCTAACTTCACTGACCGCAAATTCGGCGAAAACGCCTCAGACAAAGCGAACAGCTTCGCCAGCGAAATCACTACTGTTTGACAGCGATAGACTGCGGCGTTTGATTCGATTGTTTGCCGTTGGTTTGATTATTTTGGGGAGTGCCTCGTTCCTCCTTTTTTCCTCTCGAAGTCAATCTCCCCAGCAGAAGCCATCTTCGAGTGTTGCGCCAACTTCACCTCCCGCTACAGCTACTGATACCGGGTTTCAAATTACGCCAGAGTTAGTGTTTGGCATTGTTGTTATATCGCTGTTTACCGCTATCGTGGTTGCTTCTCTTTGGGTGCTGTGGCTGAATCGGCAGCGCGATCGACAGGCTCGTGCTGCTGCTAAGCCAACGTCGATCGCCACCAACAAACTTTCGACTGAACTCATTCAACAAATCGGTGACGAAGTACGGGTTGCCAGAGTGGTGCGGCGGCGACTGGGAGGCGATGAGGTAATGGGCGATCGCGTCCTCACCAACCCTGAATTTTTTCCCATTACGCGGCGACAGATGAAGCAAAGTTGGCGCTACCTGCGACGCTTTATCCGGGAAGGCGCACCCACCGAAATTGATATCGATGCCACCATTCGTCGCGTTGGGCAACAGGGGCTGCTGCTGGAGCCTGTTCTAATACCCGGTCGTGTGAATCGAAGTGAACTGCTGTTGCTCATTGACCAGGATGGCTCAATGGTGCCCTTCCACAGCCTGTCGCAGCGGTTAATCCAAACGGCATTGCAGGGTGGACGGTTGGGCAACGCCAGCGTTTACTACTTCCACAACTGCCCGACCGATTATGTGTATCACGATCCGGTGCATCAACAGGCAGTGGCGATCGATGACTTTTTCGCACAACTTAATCCTCGCACGACTGTACTCATCTTCAGCGATGCCGGATCAGCGCGGGGTGGGTTTAATCCCCGACGGCGGCGTGTGACGAAAACGTTTATTGACGACCTGAAACAGCGCGTCCGTTACATCGCATGGCTCAATCCCATGCCACGATCGCGCTGGGCTAGCACCACCGCAGGCGAAATTGCTCATGTGATCCCCATGTTTGAAATGAGTCGTCAGGGGTTGGATGGGGCGATCGATGTGCTGCGGGGAAGATATAAATAGGAAAGGATGAGCGATGAAGGCTAAAGGATAAAAAATTGTGACGCAGCTTGGTTTCGTACCATCAGCATTAGATAGTCTGGCAACACGTCGGATTGATGCTTTTCGCGATCGCTTTGGCAATGCACATTTGCACCTGGCGTATCACGCGGCACTACCGTTAGCGCTAACTCCCGACCTGATGTATCGCCTGTGGGCAAACTTTCAGCAAGACGTGAACGGCGA
>JACMKO010000188.1 GCA_014380065.1 Leptolyngbya sp. ES-bin-22
ATCGGAAACTGTAGACAAGCAAGCAGATGTAGCCAAATCGCTAGCTGATAGCGTTGCAGCGTTGATTGCCCGATCGCCCACCTGATTGTAACTGGACACGATCGCGCCCCTTTCCTCCTCCCTACCGCTTCAACCACCAGATGAGAAGGACGATCGTCAACCCAACCAAACCATAAACCCACAGGAGGCGCTTAGACCTCCGACTCGAAGAACTCGGAGGTCTAAGCGTCTCCTGTTGTTCTACGGGCTGGTGGGGGTGGCGATCGTCCTTCTCATCTGGTGGCTGAAGCGGTAGAGATGAGAGGAGGGCGATCGTGTCCAGTTACAATTAGGCGGGCGATCGGGCAATCAACGCTGCAACGCTATCAGCTAGCGATTTGGCTACATCTGCTTGCTTGTCTACAGTTTCCGATTGCTTTTGTACCAGTGCTTTTAGTTCCGTCATGCCTGTTTTTAGTTCTGTAAAGCCTGTCTCAACAAAATGTGACAGGCTTGCAACGTTGTTGGTCAAGGTTGCGATGTTGTTTGCCAAACCATCGACGGTACCAGATAAATGATCGACGGTGCCAGATAAATGAGTCACTGTCTCGGTCAGATGTCCAATTTGCTCTGTCAGAATATCAAGTTTGTCCATCGGTTTAGGGGTGTGCATTATGGCGATCGGGTGCGATCGATGCCAATTTTTGTACAGCCAGATTAGCATACAGGCAAGTGTTCTTCACCTGAAGCATTGTCGAGCCCCCCAGTTTCTCGTTGTGCTGCTTCCATTTGCCTGCTGACCCTGCCAGAAACCGGAGATCTGAAAGGAGTCGCGCATTGCATTTAATCACTAAAGCTGTTGGGAAAGCATTGAGCTTTGAAGTCAATTCTGGTTTCTATGTTGATTTTAGGCTGCCATCCAGTAGAAGTTCCACAGTCCAGTCGCTGTGAGCCTTAAACGGTCATGAACCGCCTCAAGCCGATGGCGATCGATGGAACTCACCAAGCACTATCACTGAGCTTGATGCAGCAAGTAACGTCGTTGGATCAAGTCGCGATTTAACCTCCTAGATCGATCTAGAGGGCTAAATGGTTTAATGATTGCTTGCCGTATGCCGTTTCCAGCCTTGAGATCTGTCCGCTCACACGACAATGGCTACGAATGGGAAGCGGTGCTCTGTCAATTTTCTTCGTAGAGCATTACGCACGGCAGTTTAACACCCGTGTTGCAGCGGCGGTGTAGGAGTCTTGGTGGGGGTATAAAAGGTACTTACCGTTCAACGATCGTATTGTCGATGTAGCACCAACTCCAGTCTTCGCCGCGCTCAAGCGACTTAACGATCGGATGCTGAGTTGCCTGAAAATGCTTAGTTGCATGTTTGTTTTTCGACGAATCGCAGCAACCGACATGCCCGCAGGTTTGGCAGAGGCGCAGATGTACCCAGCGATCGCCCATTGCCAGACATTCTTCACAGCCATTCGCGCTCGGTGTCACTGAATGGATTTGGTCGAGATGCGTGCAGGATGTACTCATGATGGCTCCAAATGAGTTTTGCTTGATCGATTGATGGGTAATCGCACTTGAAAGCGCGTGTTTCCTGGCTGAGATTCAACGCTGATTGTGCCTTTGTGCTGTCCCACTACAATGCGACGGGCGATGTCGAGTCCCAGTCCGGTGCCTTTGCCAACCGCTTTGGTGGTGAAAAACTGATCGAAGATGCGCGATCGCACCTCAGTCGGAATGCCGGCCCCATCATCCGCGATCTCAACTAGGACAGACTCCCCTTCCAATGCTGTGCGAATCCACAGATGCCCTTTGCCATTGGTGGCATCAACGGCATTATCAATCAAATTTGTCCACACTTGATTGAGTTGCGGTCCATAAGCACAAATGTGAGACAGTGCCCCATAGTCACGCTCCACAACCATGCCATATTTCAGCTTGTGCTTCAAGATAATCAGCGTGTTCTCAATGCCCTCATGCACATCAATGGCTTGCAGCGGCGCTTGATCCATGTAGGAATAGTTTTTCATCGCGGTGATGAGTTCGGAAATCCGCGTTGAGCCGAGTTTGATGTCTTCTAACAGCTTGATGCCCGTGAGTGTGGTTTCTAGCCAAGTCAACACGCACTCTAAACAATCGGGTGTGACATGAGCAGTCACGTCATCTAGCTTTGCGGTGTCCAGTCCAGCAGTGACCAGCATAGGAGCCAGTTTCCAGGCATTTGCCACCTCATGGGCTTCAAGCCAATCCGTGATGGCATCCTCTGCTTCACTCTGGGCGATCGCGTCAAGGGTAGTGGCACTGAGCGCAGCCGTCGTCGCGTTGTGATACAGGTCGCTCAGAAAGCTCATTTGCGCCTCAGTCAGCGGTTGCTGGTGTAGCTTGAGTGCCAGCGAGGGCAGGGTTTGTAAGGCGGCTTCCAGATTTTTGACGTTGCTGCGGACGGCAGCGGCAGGGTTATTCAACTCGTGAGCTAGACCCGCCGATAAGGTACCCAGAGACATCAGCTTTGCCTGCTGTTGCGTCACGGTTTCATGGATTTGCGAGCGCTGCACTGCCACTTTGAGCATACGTCGCATCACACCCGGACACATTGACAACATTTTCCAGAAGTCGTCCGGGGTGAGTTTATATAACTGCACCTCAGTGAGTGCCTTGCCACTGGTCGGATAGGGTTCATCCAATAGCAAAATCAATTCGGCAAAGACTTCCCCCGCACTCAGCGTCATGGCTGGAAGCACTTCCCCACCAACGTTTCGCGTCCATTCGGTTTCTCCTTCCACAATGATGTAGAACCCATCAGGCGGATCACCCTGATTGGCAATTTGAGCGCCGCGATCGAGCTTGATTTCGGTTCCCAGTCCCGCGATGCACTGCAATTGATCATCGCTGAGATCCGATAACAGTGGCACTTGGCGTAAGGTATCAATCTGCATAAGGAATAGCTGGTTTCAGAAGGGACAACCTTCTTTGTGCTTTGCTTCTTTGTGCCTTGTCAAAGTGTGAATCTAGCTCTTGATGATCCCCACTTTAAGACCCCACATTAGCGAGATATTGATGCACAAACTGCACGCAGATTGAACCCTCACCAACTCCTGACGCTACCCGCTTGATGGAACCATGCCGGACATCGCCCACCGCAAAGACACCCGGAATGTTGGTTTCGAGTAAATAGGGATCGCGATCGAGCCGCCAGCCTTTGGGACGATGAGTGTTTGAGCGGTTGGCTCCATTCTTCAGGTCAGTGCCCGTGATCACAAAGCCGCGATCGTCACGTTCCACCAAGCCATCCAACCAGTCTGTGCGCGGCACGGCACCGATAAAGATAAACAAGGACACAGCGGGAACCGTTTCCCTTGCACCCGTGATGGCGTTTTCAATCACGATCGCCTCCAGACTATTTTCGCCTTTCGCTTCCACAACGCTAGAGTGATTTTGCACAGTGATATTGGGCGTTTCGGCAATCTGCTCAATCAAATATTGCGACATACTCCTGGTTAGGGATTCGCCGCGTACCAGCATCGTCACCTGACGGGCATACTTCGAGAAAGACATCGCTGCTTGCCCCGCGGAGTTGGCACCGCCGATGATGTAAACATCTTCACCTTGACAGGTGAGGGCTTCGGTCTGGGCTGCGCCGTAGTACACGCCAGCTCCAGTGAGGCAATCGAGTCCGGGAACATCCAACCGTCGCCACGATACGCCCAGCGCCAAGATCAGGGCATGGCAACTAATTTCACTACCGTTGCC
>JACMKO010000189.1 GCA_014380065.1 Leptolyngbya sp. ES-bin-22
TATAGCCATCGCCAGACTGGTTAGGACGGGGTGCAGGGGTGGAACCCCTGGCTGGGGGCAACGCCCCCACACCCCCTTTGATCCCAATGTCCTAAGCTTCATGGCGACAGCTATAATTACGGCAAGAAGAGCTGCAAAAGTGTTGCAAAAGCGCTGAGCAAGTTAATACCGAAGCCGTTTCCCGTTTTTGGTTGTGCGGGAGGAGTCTCCAAGGTTTTAATGGACTGCTGAATGCCCTGCGCGGTCTTCGTATCGCCCTGTGCGGTGAACAGTTTGTCGGCTTGCTTCAGATCAGAGATTGCCCCCCCGCGATCGTTCGTCTGGAGTCGCGCCAACCCTCGTCCTAGATACGCTGGAGCAAAATCTGGTTTGCGGGTAAGTGCCTGGGAGAAATTATCAACGGCTGAGGCATAGTTTTTCTGCTCACCATCTGCCATTGCCCACTGGTAAAAGTCTTCTGGCCTACCGACCGCATTCGGCAGCCCGATCGCCCCTTGCAGCATGACATTGTCCAGGCTGGCTCCTTGAAAAGTGGCATTCGTCATGTAAGCGTAGCGCAAGTCCGCCGTCGTTAAGTTCGCTCCATCCAGGGCTGCCCCTGTCAAATTAGCACCCGACAGGCTCGCACCCACTAGAGTCGCACCACGCAGATCGGCTCCCTGCAAATTTGCCCGACTGAGATTCGCTCGACTGAGATTCGCCCGACTCAAATCTGCCCCACGCAGGTCTGCATAAACTAACCCAGCATTGCTTAACTCACAGCCAGAACATTGCCTGGTTGCCAATAGCTTCTGCGTGTGCTCCGGGTTATCAGCCCAGACAGGCATGGCAAGACTCAAAGCCGTCAGAACTGAGAACTCGACAAGCATTGCTGTACGCATCTGCAATCGTTTGAATCTCATAGCGATCGATCAAGAAGAACGAGAAGCTTCATCATTTAACTCTAAGTTCACGTCACAGGCACAACTAATTCAAAACTTCAAGTGAATTCTGTACTGTCCACAAAAGCCTCATGTCAGAAAACAGCTTAAGCACGATACTGATTTTTCGCCTTCTTAGTCGTAAACTAGCTCAACACAGGCATCGAGCCTTTGTAGGGCAGAAAACAGTCTCACGGCTCTGCTTTCAGTTTCTAGCGGGTCGATCGCACGTTGAGCAATCCCAATTTGATCGGCTGACTCTACCCTGGAAACTGCCATCACGTTGGTCTTGGCAATACTAAACGTCAGCAATACTGAACTTTGAGGAGCATTCATGGTCAAATCTCCAGTACGCGGCATGTTGGATCTTGAAACGCTGAAGCAGATGGTTGCAGACGAGCAAATCGAAACTGTCATCACCGTCATGCCTGATATCTATGGGCGCTTGATGGGCAAGCGGATTACAGGCGATTACTTCGTCAACGATGTGCTGAAGGATAACGTCCATGCCTGTGACTATCTTCTTGCCTGCGATATGGAGATGGATCCCGTACCGGGCTATAAATTTACCAGTTGGGCAAGCGGCTACGGTGATTTTCGTCTAGTGCCTGATTTGAGCACCCTACGCCTTGCCTCCTGGCTAGAAAAAACCGCGATCGTGCTCTGCGACGTGCTCAACGAAGAGGAAGACGTGCCCGTCACTATTGCGCCTCGTAACCTGCTGCGACACCAGCTAGAAGCAGCAAAAGCGCTTGGCTACACGCTCATGGGGGCATCAGAGCTGGAGCTGTACCTTTTCTCTGATTCTTACGAAGACGCTCGCAAAAAGCACTATCACGACCTGAAGCCGATCGGCAATTACATTGAGGACTACCACATCTTTCAGGGCACCAAAGAAGAGTTTGTGATTGGTGCGATTCGCAAACACCTCGATCGCTCTGGCATTCCGGTTGAAACCTCAAAAGGCGAGTGGGGACCAGGACAACAAGAGATTGGCTTGCGCTATACGGACTTTCTAGAGATGTGCGATCGGCACGTACTTTACAAACATGCTGCCAGAGAAATTGCGTGGCAAAATGATGTTGCCGTCACCTTCATGGCAAAGTGGGACGAACGCTACGCAGGCTCCAGTATGCACATCCACGCCAGCTTGTGGGATGAAGCTGGCAAGCCACTCTTCCCCGGCGATGAACCCTTTGGACCCGTCCATAGTTCACCCTTATTTCGCTGGTTCCTCGGCGGCTGGATGACTCATATTCGAGAAATCTTTGCCTTTTATGCACCCTACCCCGCCTCTTACAAGCGCTACGTGGCAGGTTCATTTGCACCGACGAATATTGCCTGGTCTTATGACAACCGCACGGCAGGCTTCCGTGTGCTCGGTCACGGTGCCTCATTGCGGTTAGAGTGTCGCGCTCCTGGTGCAGATGCCAATCCGTATCTGGCGTTTGCTGTGACCCTGGCTGCTGGGCTGGACGGCATTAAAAACAAAATCGAGCCACCTGCCATGTTTGAAGGGGATGTTTATGCGGCACGTCACTTGCCCCAGGTGCCCTTTAGTTTGAATGAGTCCATTCACGAACTGGAAAAGAGTACTTGGGCGCGTGGTGTACTCGGCGATGAGGTGATCGAGCACTACTTACACTTCTTCCGTACAGAGCAGCGCAAATTCGACGAAGTGGTGACCAGTTGGGAACGAGCACGGTATTTTGAGCGTGCTTAGAGTTGTTTAGGCTTTTAGAGCAGGGAGGAGCTTGCCCTAAAAGCCGCCTTTGCTGGTAAGCCTGTTTGAAGACAGCCACGCACTTCTGGCTTAAAAAAACAATGCCTGTCGATGTGCTAACACCTGTGCTGGTTCGATGTCGGTGACTGCTTCATCTAAAGGCAGGGTTCTTACACAGCGTTTGAAGACATTAGCCTGGTAGACACAGCGATTAGTCATGTCAACCCCCGTGAGCCAGCCGCTTCTGGGATGATAAGCACCCGTATCAATATCGAGCCAGCCATGTCCACGCGCTAACTCACCAGGAGCAACGTTGGGCAATGTAAACGTGATTGTATGACCAGTAATGATGAGCTTATCAACGAAATAAGGTTTAGGACTGCTGTGAAACTCGTCGCGAATCCAGCAAAACTCTTGCGTCGTTTGTGCCTGGATCGGCAGATTAGGATGAACACCCGCATGAACCAGCCACAGATCGCCTAAATCGATGTAGGGAGGCAGCGTTCTCAGCCACTCAATGTGGTCAGCTCGAATACCACTGTCACCGTAACTAGCAATGGTTGCCCGTCCGCCACTGTAAAGCCATGCCTGCAAAGCAGGGTGAAACGCCTGCCCGTTTGGGAACGCATCTAACAAAAGCTGCTCATGATTGCCAAGCAGACACTTGTAGCCGTTTTGCTGCACCAGGCTGATGACGTTGGCGCTATCGGGTCCACGATCGATTAAATCTCCCAGGAAGTAAAGCTGGTCATCAGCTCCCGGTGCGATCGCGTCTAGCAACGTCATCAAACCTTCGTAGTGACCATGCACATCGCCAATGATGATACGACGATGGTTAGCTTCACTCATGCGATCGCCTTCTGTTCTTTACAGTCTTACTTAAGCTTCAAGGACATCCTGCACCTATACAGGCAGACATGTCTGATTGTGTCATCCGTTCAGTCAAGCTCTCTGAGTAAACAATCACTTGGTTACATTATGCCCTGATTTTTTAGGCAGCTTCCATGCGAGGTATCAAAGCTTACATTTGCTGTCTAGAAGTTTATCAAACCTTTAAGGCTCCGTATTGAGCACCAAACGGTTTTACTGTCCTAAAGCTCTAAGAAACCGCTGCATTTCCTCTACAAAACTCCGTTTCGGTGCTGCTTGCGCACCACCAGACTGAAGCAAAAGCTCGTCTAACCGTTCTGAGTTCGGTTTGAGCAACTCTTCTGCAACCAACGTGTAAGCGCTGTCCGCCTCTAGCCAAATTTGCCAGGGTGACGGGTAACAGCGTAGTAAAGCAGCCCGATCAAAGGGGCGCAAGTAGTAACAAGGCTCAAAGGTGCTGAGAAACCGTTCGCGGATCTTACGGGCTGCGTAGCCAATCCCCACCGTACCAATATCTTCCAAACGCGGCGTGAGCAAAACAACGGGGCGATCGCCAGCCGCGATGCAAACCTGTTCAACTGGCGATACTTCCACTGCCGAGGGTGCCACAAAAACGAACACTCGATCGTCAGGGCTGACCAGTTCTTCAACGGGGGTTGTCTGCCGCGCTCCAGCAACATCCAGGCTACAAATCTGGTGCGGTGTGACACCCCAATCACGCTTTGCCAGCGCGGCTGCCCCGGCATCGGTAAAGAATACTTTGAGATGCTCGCCCACGTCGCTAAACATGGGGAGATACTGAAAGGCTACTGGCATCGGCTTTAGCTCTGGCAGTACCAAATCGATCTGTAAGCGCGTATAACCAGCCGCGATCGCTGCTTGAGTGGCACTTTGCGCCTGCACGATCGCATCTTCTAGAGTTTGAGGAAATTCAACCATGAGTCGTAATAGAAGCCAAAGATAGAAAACTGAAGGCGGCATTCTGCTGTTCTTAAGTGATCACAAAGCGAGATCTACTCAAAAGCAGCATTTGGTGAAAGCACCAGTATAAAAGCCACTTGTGATCTGTTTCTAAATTTATTGATGGGACTCCTCATTCAAAAAGGCTCAGCCTTACAGCAATTTGTTTTCGCGCTGCCCAATGGTGCCTTGTTTAAAGGCAGAGTTAAGCCTTTAAACAAGGCACTTCGATTTCGTAAAGACGTTTGGCTCGCTTCTAGATAAGCTGATTAGTCATGGCAGACCACAGCATCCGGTTCTAAAAACCAAACGGCATAGCCTTGAACCGCCTTGGTAATGACAGCGCCAACGTCTTTGCGCTGCAATCTAGTAGCAAGCGTTAACGCCTGTTGTTGGGTTGTTACTACTTTAAGTAGCCCATAGTAGTTGCCATCAACCAGTACTGCCGCTAAGCGCTGATCTGAATCTGCTAGGCTGATGTGGCAAGCTTGATACTCACTGCGGGATTCGAGAATTTTGCAGTGAGGGGCATCGGCCACTTCCTTGGAGGCTGGCGACGGCAATTGAGGGCGTGAATCTATACATGCTTCAGGCTCTAACCGCCAAATAGCGTACCCTTTAGCCAGTTTGGTAATGATGGCTGCTTTACCTGCCGATGTAAGACGTTTGGCGACTTCCAGCGATCGGGGACGATCATTGACGACTTTAACGAGACCATAATATTTGCCATCCATAACGACAGCAGCGACCCGGTCATCTTCCCCAGGCAGGCAAATATGGCAAGAACGATATTGGTCACGAGACTCTAGTATTTGAGGAGTCAGATCCAAATAATCCATAGACGATTGAGCGCGAGTTGGGGGTAGCATGAACTGACCTCAAGAGATGCTCCAGAAGGGACGCTTTCAAGACTCTAATTTTTAAGAATCCGAAAAACTTAACCGGAATAGCCCCATTTTCTCTGCAAGCTCTCAGCAACTGAAACCGTGATAACGCGCATTTTTCAGCCTTTTAGCGTAGAACGACTCCCGTCTTGAAGTCCAGCGATGCTCAATGCTTAAACCCATGTCTCATCCTTGCCATATTGTTGTAGCGGGCAATCCTGCCATTATTTATGCCAGTCGTAACGGTACGCCCGATCGCATCTTGCCGATCCTCCAGCGCTTTCTTGACAAGTTCTGGCAAGAAAGAGATTTATCTGGAGAAGCCAGCGATACACCGGAGTGTTTGGTCGCTCAAATTATCGTTCGTTTTGGCTTTGAAATTTGCGAGGATGACTTCTCAAATTTGCGCGTCGGCGTGCGCTATGACCCCAACGCCGAATATTTTTACTGGATATCGCCGCAACGCGACGTGAGTGTGTGGGTGCCAGAGGCTGCCTACCGCAAGGAGCCGATGCTTGGGTTGGAGGGCTGTCGAAGATGGACAGGGGGAGATGAGGGATAAGAAATGAAAGTTTTGAGTGGGGACTGACCGCTGACTCTGACTATTTGCCTTTTGCCTGCTGCCTTACAGTTTGGCTTTGTGAAAGGCTTGGTAGTCGGCTTCGACTTGGGCAGCGTAGGCGCGGGCATACTCTAAGAGAGGCTGATGCCAAGCAATGGTTTGGGCGAAAGCGATGAGGTCGTCGGCGATCGCTGATCCTTGCCGTCCGCCGCTCAGTAATTGTCCCCAGGCTGTGATTTCTGCCATTGTTTCAATGACCTTTTGCAAGCGACGGAGTTTGCCGTTCCACTGACTGAGATTCACGGCATCGTCCGCTGGCTGTAGCTCACGTAGCACATACGGTTGCCCATCAAGTTCTACCGTATCTAGAAGGGCGGGCGGTGCCCATTGAACGCGTTGTCGTATGGTAACAATACGTTCGGCTTGGGTTGTCCAGTGAGGTTGAGGTAAAAGTAGGTAGGGTTGTAGCGATGAGATCGAGCTTGCCTTTAGATCCAAAAGGTAATTGCTGTTGGGGGAGCCGTTACCTTCGACGAGTAAAACGTAGCGTTCAAGCCCCAAACTGCCTGTGCCAGCAATGCGATAGGCGACATCAAGCAAGCGGTAAAAGTTTGGTTTTTTCTGCTTGGCTGCCCAGGTTTTGAGCAGTGACTCGATCTTGTCTCGTTGTGTTTGGGCGATCGCACGCGCTTTTTCATTGAGCAACAGTTGACGCTGTCTACCAACTTTTTGGGTACGCTTTTCTAAAAAGTCTTTGCGTTTTCGCTGCTTCAGGCTATCTAACAGTTCCTTCACCAATCCGGTTGCAGTGTCTCGATTAACCATGCCAACTTGCCCTTTGGCTAAAACTCTGGTGTAGGCAGTCAAAAAGTTTTGACAAAGCGCCAGCGCGTCTGTGCTGTCGATGTTTAAGCTCTGACCGGCAACTAGAATTGACGTGAGAAAGCGCACTAAATCCCAGGTGCAAGGTGCAAGCGCCGCTTCATCAAAATCGTTGATGTCAAAGTACACCAGACGATCGTTGCCCTTATAACTGCCGAAATTTTCCAGGTGTAGATCGCCACAAATCCAAACGGGAGGGGCAGCATTTAAGGGCGAGTTGGCTGGAAAATCTTCATAGAACAAATGACAGGTGCCGCGCAAGAAGGCAAACGCGTTTTGACGCATTGCTTGATACTTTAGGGTAAGAAGCTCTGGCTTGCGTGTGTGATTAAACTGCTGGATGCGCTCAACAACGGTTGTCATTGTGCCTAGATTATTTTGCGTGGAATGCAATAGTAGCATTTGCAAGGTAAGTCTGAAAACGTTCGCCTGCTGTCAGGTTTATGGTCAAGTAGTGCGCTTAACGTCTCTTTTAGTCCGGCGGTATGTGCTTTTTTTGGAACGGTTTCGCCGACCTTTTCTTGAGCGGCTTAAAATTAGAAAGCGATAGGATAGGACTAGGCAGTTTGTTAAAACCTCTGCGCTGCGCTGCCTAGCCGCGCTGAACTGCAAGTTCGCGCTCACAGATCCAAGTCCACTCAAGGGACTGCAAGCTGTCTTGAGTCCTTTTAGTGGACTTAATGCCGTTAGCCCGGATTTTCAATCACAGGCGGGAGAGAAGCGTAGTGAAGGGGTTTAAAACACGCCCTAGCGCTGCATTTTGGCAAGTTTTAACAGTGAATGTGGCTCAATGGACTTGGAGTAAGCGAATTTGAACCATAGTTTTTTGCACAGCGGCATTTTGGACAATGGGCATCTCTGAGACAAAACAACTGCTCAAAATTGGCGAAGTGGCAACTAGCAGCGGTCTGCCAGTGAAGACGATTCGTTATTACGAAGAGATCGGGCTATTGATCCCAACGGTTGGACGATCGCAGGTGGGCTATCGACTGTTTAACGAAGCGGTGCTGAACCGACTAGCATTTATCAAACGAGCACAGTCACTTGGGTTGGCGCTAACAGAAATCAAAGATATCTTGGCTGTTCATGACGAGGGCGAGCTTCCTTGCTGCGAGGTAAAGGAGCACCTTCAAGCGAAAGTGGCGATCGTGAGCGAGCAGATTCAAGCGCTGGAAACACTCCGGGCAGAGTTAAACGGTATTCTCTCCGGCTGGCAAGAACACCCGCCAGCGCATCTCATTGAGCAAACCATTTGCCCGAATATTCAGTGAGGATGAGGGGACGAGGAGCCTGGAAAGACGGGGAGCAGAGTTGAGCGTTGAATTGCCCCTTCTGCTTTTCCCTAGCACCTGACTTCTCTCAGGCTAAACGCGCCAATCCCTTTCGCAATTTGATACCCTAACTTAAATAGACAGGGGAAGAACGGTGGACATTCAAATTGGCAGGGGCAAAACCGCCCGTCGGGCGTACGGCATTGATGAGATTGCGCTTGTTCCTGGGCAGCGGACGCTTGACCCAAAACTGGCGGATACGCGCTGGCAGCTCGGCGGCATCGAGCGCGAAATTCCGATTATTGCCAGCGCTATGGATGGCGTTGTCGATGTTGGTATGGCGGTGCGCTTGTCGGAGCTAGGGGCGCTCGGTGTACTCAATTTAGAGGGCATTCAGACCCGCTACGTCGACCCAAACCCAGTACTCGATCGCATTGCTGCTGTGGGCAAAGGCGAATTCGTGACGCTGATGCAAGAACTCTATGCCGAACCCATTAAGCCAGAGCTGATTGAGCAGCGTATCCAAGAAATCAAGCAACAGGGCGGCATTGCGGCTGTAAGCGCTACGCCGATCGCAGCGATAAAATACGGTGCAGCCGTCGCTAAAGCTGGAGCCGATTTGTTTTTCATTCAGGCAACTGTGGTGTCTACGGCTCACCTGTCGCCAGAGTCCATCACACCATTGGATCTCGCTCACTTCTGTCAGGAAATGCCGATTCCGGTAATCTTGGGCAACTGCGTGACGTATGAAGTTGCCTTGAATTTGATGAAAGCTGGCGCGGCTGGAATTCTGGTCGGCATTGGTCCAGGAGCCGCCTGTACCTCACGAGGTGTTCTCGGTGTGGGAGTGCCCCAGGCAACGGCGATCGCAGACTGTGCGGCTGCTCGTGATGACTACCATCAGGAAACGGGCAATTACGTCCCTGTGATTGCCGATGGCGGCTTAGTGACAGGTGGCGATATTTGCAAATGTCTTGCCTGCGGTGCCGATGGCGTGATGATTGGCTCTCCGTTTGCTAGAGCCAAGGAAGCTCCTGGACGTGGCTATCACTGGGGCATGGCAACGCCAAGTCCTGTCTTGCCACGCGGTACGCGCATTCGCGTTGACACGACTGGCACTTTAGAGCAGATTCTCCGAGGACCCGCACAGCTAGATGATGGGACACACAATCTCCTGGGTGCATTGCAAACCAGCATGGGCACACTAGGCGCGAAGAACATCAAAGAAATGCAGCAGGTTGAAGTTGTAATCGCCCCTTCGTTGTTGACTGAAGGGAAGGTCTATCAGAAAGCCCAACAGATTGGGATGGGCAAGTAGACGTTTGAAGCTTCCTCTTTCTCTAAGCAGCTTCCCAGAGTTTGTGTGGACAGACTCCTGCTTGACAGACAAACGTCCTGAAGATTGATTGCTTCGTTGCCACCCGTCCATAGCGGCAAATCCTTACTAGCGGCATCTAATACCAAATCTCGCCATCAACGCTATAGATGCTCCCTCACCCTCGTCTTCTCCCAACGAGCGAAGGAGCAAGACTTTGACTGCCCTTCGCACCGGGGCGAAGGGTTGGGGATGAGGGCAAGATGTGTAGCCTTTGTTCATTGATTTGGTATAACCCGTTGCAACGGGTTTGAACACCTTTTAGCCCTCTATCCTTCGGGAAGGCAAAGCCTACAGAGGACTTGTCTTGTTAGCCCGCACTTCCAGTGCAGAGCGGGGCAGGCAATTGCTGAAAGCTTTGCCAGTCAACCAGGCTTGTGTCATGAATGCGGCTCCAAACCTGCATCATCCGCTTCAAGCAAGAGTGATGTTGCACTGCGGATCAAATTCTTAAGACTTTTTCCCTACTGCTTAAGAATAGCTGGAAAAAAATAAAGGGTCGTCTACAATGAAGGGAGCGGAGACGCAAGTTTCCGTTCACTCCTCACACCACAATCCGCCTGAACGTTTGTTTGGGCGGTTCCTTTTTATGGGTTCTCTCACATGAGGAGCTACGAGAGTCACCATGAGCTACAAGGGTCACTATAGCGTCATCCCACCGCTATACCTTTGTAAAGGTGAAAGTGTTGCTCATCCACTTCAATTGCTTGATGACGATCGATGCCACTAAAAGGCTGCCCCGTTGCCTTGAGAACATCAAAAATTATGTCTAAAGATGGGCATAGTTCTCCTGAAGGTCTCGATTGTCGCTATGGTAGAATCTTGTGAAACGATATAGACAAGGGTTCCAAGCATGTCAGCAGCCGCACAAGTGACGGATTCTACTTTTAAACAAGATGTTCTTGAAAGCGATGTGCCAGTTCTAGTAGATTTTTGGGCTCCCTGGTGCGGTCCTTGTCGCATGGTGGCACCGATCGTAGACGAAATTGCCGCTCAGTACGACGGGCAGATTAAGGTTGTCAAGCTAAACACCGACGAGAATCCCAGCGTTGCCAGTCAATACGGCATTCGCAGCATTCCAACCCTGATGATTTTCAAGGGTGGGCAGCGCGTTGACATGGTGGTCGGTGCGGTTCCTAAAACAACCTTGTCCAACACATTAGAAAAATATCTTTAGCACAAGTTGAGTCGGAACGTCGCTTTGGAGCGTCTTCGCTCTGAGTTGTCACGCCTGAGCATCTATGTTGAGATCTTTTGCCCCTCTACTGTGATCACTAAGTTTTTTGGCTGCTGTTAGTGGTCAATCACACCTGGCTGATACTGTCAGCCTTGGCGATCGCTCATTCAATCCGAAATATTGCAGCCAAACGCCTTAGAAAGATAGCTTTCGAGGCGTTTTCAGTTTATTTGCTGAACGAGGGTGACTGTAATTTCGATAAAATAGAACGCTAGCTGTTGGAGGAATGCATGGCTTCATCTCCGTCGTCAAATCCATCTGAGTCGCTTCATGGGGATGTGCTTCATCTGCTCGATCGCTTACCGCATTTAAAACATGGGGAACTAATCCAGCTTGCGTTGTCAACCATCGTCAGAATGTCAGAAAGCGATATCGATCGCTTAGATTGGAAAATTTGCAGCGCCTCGCTACAAGATATGGAGCGGGCGTTCAAAACGTTCTATCCCTATCGACATGTGCGGAAGATCGCCATCTTTGGGTCTGCTCGCATCGCGCCTGACACAGAGGAGTACAAACTGGCGGTGGATTTTGCTCACCGTGTGACCGAGCAGGGTTTTATGGTCATTACAGGCGCGGGCGGCGGCATCATGCAAGCCGGAAATGAGGGTGCGGGACGCGAGCATTCCTTTGGCTTGAACATTCAGCTACCGTTTGAGCAGGGTGCAAATCCTTTCATCGAAGGCGATCGTAAGCTTGTTCCCTTCAAATATTTCTTTACGCGTAAACTCTTTTTCTTGCGGGAAAGCGATGCCCTCGCACTGTTTCCTGGTGGCTTTGGCACCCAAGATGAAGCCTTTGAGTGTATCACCCTGACCCAAACCGGAAAATCATCGCCTGTCCCGCTCGTGCTGATTGACAAACCGGGTGGTAATTACTGGCACGACTGGAACGACTACATTCACAAGCAACTGCTCAAGCGCGGGTTGATTAGCCCCAATGATCCCAGCCTGTATACGATTACCGATCGGCTTGATGTGGCATGTGAGGCGATCGCCAGCTTTTATCGCGTCTTCCACTCGTGCCGCTACGTGGGCAATCGACTGGTGATTCGGCTTAACTCAGAACCAACCGACGTAGATGTTGAGCGTTTGAACGCAGACTTCAGCGATATTTTGATCAAAGGGCGCATTGAGAAAAGTCCGCCGCTGCCTCAAGAAGCCCAAGAGGTGGACGGCATTTCTCGCTTAAGCCTGTATTTCAACCAGCGTGATTTAGGACGTTTGTACCAACTGATCGCTGCCATCAATCAGTTTGGCACCTCAATCGAAGACTGTACCCACCCAGAACGGAAATAGGCGTTGTTGCGTTTAGAAATGAACAAGGGCTGCAACCTCAGTGCAATTCCTTCTACTTTTGAGCGCTGCCCAGAAATAATGTGGCTAGAACTGCCGCAGCCATGAAGAAAGTTGGCTATTGTAGGAGCTAGTGAACAGTAAATGATGAAGCTGCTATGCTCTCGCAAATTGTGCGTCCAATGGTTCAAACCCAAATCAGGCTCTTAGCCAATAGCCGCGCGACCCGTCCCACGATGGTTTCTACCGTTGCTCATTGGCTCGGTTTTTTGGGTGTCCGTGCTCAGGTGACGCATCTGGATGCGGGTGCTGGTAAGATTCACATCTCAATCTCGGTAGATAAGCCCGAAGGGTGTGATGCTCATGACTGGCAGCAAATTCTTTGCAACTTGGATACTGCTGGCACAGAAGCAGATGCAGTCACCACCAGTCCAGCAGACTTTACTCCACAGCAGAAAAGTAAGATGCAGCGGCTGCTCGCGTATCTGATTCAGGTTGGTAATCCTGACCAACCTGTCAATTGGGAACGTCTTCAGCCTCAATTACAAACGTTTGGGTTGCCTGAGGAAACCATCCTCGGCATTCGATCGGCATTAAAAGTGCCCCAATCACTCGACGATTTGCTGGAGGGGCTAGACCCTGATGTTGCTGCCGTTGCCCTGCCAAAAGCCGTTAGCATCGCCATGCTCGATCGCGAGGTCAATGTGTCTGAAGATCAGGCGTTAATGTCGTTACTGAAGGCGATGAAGCATCGGTAAGAGAGGGGAGAGGAGTCAAGAGTCAGAAGGCTAAAGCTCAAAACTCATCTTCGGCTACGCGGGTAAACTCCAGGCGATAACGGTAGAGTGCGGCAGGACGATCGCCTGCCTTAAAATACTCCGGGTCTTGGGGCGATAAATAAATGGCGGTGACTTGCTCGGCGGTGACGGTTGGCGCTTCTGCTGCGGCTTCCTGAACTGTAAGGCGATGGTAAGCCGTCGTGGTTTCAACCTGGTTCAGGTAAGGGTTGGGTACACCACGAAACACTTGCTGGAATAGCTCAGTGGTCAAGAAGCGATCGGGATCAGGTTTTTCGACAGCGCGGGCAGTGACAACAGAAATCAGTTGCCGTCCACCTTGCAGTAGCGTTATCTGGCGATTGGGCGATCGGGGATCAACCGTAACGGCAAGCACACTATCGCCTAGATAAGCCTTTGCCAAATTAAAGCCATTGAAGGCGCGATCAGAAACAACTGGATCTTTCAGAAACCCCTTCAACGGCAGCATCGAAAAAAGCGCGTGGTTTTTTGCTAGCGAACTGGAGGCTACAAAGCGCACTTTACAGACGATCGACTGATTGAGGTACTTTTGGTTGCTATCAAACCCTGGCGTTACCACATCAGGTGCCAATGGTGCCGCTAACTCAACGAGGGTACTGGTCATTGTCCAGGTGCCAGCCAGCCATTCGGGATACGCCAAGTCGCCTTCAGCAGGCTGCACGGCAGGTTTATTGTCCCAGTTGGGAAAGGCAGCGAGGCGATCGGCAAGCACTCCTGCACTGGCAGCACTCATCGACACGAGCCAGCAGAGCACCATACAACAGACTATGCGCACGAACGTCTGAAGTAGAGGAGCCGCGTGTTTGAATCGTTTCCAGCTTGTAGTCATGCTGCCTACTCCTGCGGTCAGCTCAATCGTATCAAGGGACGGCAGTGGTTTACCAGAGGCGAGTGTGTTAAGACTTACCGTCTCAGCGGGTGCACCGTTGCCAGTCATCCATGTGAAGGCATTGATCACGGCTCTTTTAGCGGCTGAAAACCAATCATCACCCTACGAGAAGCCTATGATAGCGTCCGCTCTGGAGGTTCATTGACTCATCGGTTTTGCAAGACAGCGTGCTCTATGGGTGATCGTCAGTGGTTTGGGCTGTCAACAGTGTCTGAATAGGTTAGCCTGACGGGTGGAGTACAGTTGCCGCTCGTCAATTTTTATTGATGGTGCAGCCAGTGCTTGGTATGAACCCGTCCTTAAAGCTCGTTAAGCTGTCGATTTAACCTCTCCCTTACAGAATGAAGCTAAGATTTTCCCAAGATCTGGAAGTGCTGCTGACGCTCCTGACAGAAAAACCGCTGACATTGGGTGACATTTTGGCAGAAACCTCTGAACGAGGGTTTAGCCTTGTGATTGGGTTGCTGGCATTACCCTTTTTGCTACCCATGCCGCCGGGTTTCGCCGGTCCGCTGGGGTTAGGTTGCTTGATTTTAGGGGCGCAGATGGCGATCGGGCGGCGATCGCCCTGGCTACCTAAACGCATTGCTCAATTTCAGTTTCCTAACTGGCTGGTGTTGAACCTGCTCAGCCTGCTCCGGCGAGTGACGGGGCTGCTGGAGAAGCTTGCACGACCCCGCTTGCGGCAGCTTGCTGAAAATCGTCACATCTGGAAATTGAATGGCATTTGCATTGCCTGGTTAGCCTTTTTGCTGATGCTTCCCATTCCCTTTACCAACCCCATTCCGACGGCTGGGATGTTGCTGCTGGCAGTTGCCACGCTGGAAGCAGACGGCTTGCTGATGTGCATTGCCTACGGGTTGACGATCGTGATCACGCTAGCGGTTATGGGCATTGCTTATGCGCTCTGGCAGTCGCCAAGCTTTTTTCA
>JACMKO010000190.1 GCA_014380065.1 Leptolyngbya sp. ES-bin-22
AGTGGTGTATCGGGCGATCGCAGAATCAACACCACAGTTAGAAATTGCAGCCGCATGGCACAAACAACATCAGTCACCTATTTTGCCTCAGTTTCTGGAAGTGGTTCAGCAATGCTGTTAGATGGGATTCTTGCAGAAACCAGATAGCTAACTCCTCACGTCACAACTTCTCAGTGCGTCTATGTCGGCAGCCACAATCGCCTCAAGGCTTTGCGAGATCGTTTTGATGCTCCAATCCCACCAGGCGATTTCTAAAAGTGTCGCGATGACCTCATCTGCAAAACGCTGGCGGATGACTCTAGCTGGATTGCCGCCCACAATGGTGTAGGGCGGGACATCGCTGACTACAACAGACTTGGCAGCCACGATCGCCCCATCAGCGATCGTGACTCCTGGCATCACGATCGCTTCGTACCCAATCCAGACATCGTTGCCAATCACCGTATCGCCTTTGAACGGCAATTCACCGGGCTTCGGCATCGCCTGCTCCCACCCGTTGCCGAAGATCTGAAAAGGATAAGTCGAAAATCCTGAGAGCTTGTGGTTTGCTCCATTCATGATGAATTTAACGCCCTGAGCCAGCGCACAGAATTTACCAATGATCAATTTGTCTCCAATGAAGGGATAGTGGTACAGCACATTGCGCTCAAAGTTTTCTGAATCTTCAGGGTCGTCAAAATAGGTATAGTCGCCAATAATGATGTTGGGGTTAGTAACGGTGTTTTTGATGAAGCAGATTTGAGGAAAACCCACCATCGGGTGTTTAGTCGTAGGGTCAGGTCCGTACACAGTTAGCCTCCAAGCAAGATAACGACGATCGCACTTTAGCCAACAATTGCAACGATGGTCAAAACCCCGATCAACTCAACCCATCCCCTGACTCGTGCAGAGTGGCGCGCTTGGCTGGAGCACCACCACCCGCGCAAGGAGGGCATCTGGCTAATTGGCTATAAAAAAGCAACGGGCAAATCTCGATTTGATTACGATGAAGCTGTGGAAGAGGCATTGTGCTTTGGCTGGATAGACAGCAAGCCCAACAAACTTGATGAAGAGCGATCGCTGCTGTGGTTTGCCCCTAGAAAACCTGGCACAGGCTGGTCGAAGTTAAATAAAGAACGAGTTGAAAGGCTAATGGCGCAGGGACTGATGATGCCTGCTGGACTTGCAAAGGTGGAAGCCGCCAAACAAGACGGCTCCTGGACAGCCCTAGATGCGATCGAAGCACTGGAAATCCCACCGGATCTGGGGCAGGCGCTTACCGCCTACGAATCGGCACAGAATTTTGAGGCGTTTCCTCGGTCTGTGAAGCGGGGCATTTTGGAGTGGATTATCTCGGCAAAGAAACCTGAAACCCGCGCCAAGCGAATCGAAGAAACTGCACAGCTTGCAGCCCAAAATTTACGAGCAAATCAGTGGCGATCGTCAGTGCTGCGATCGCTGCTAACGCTGGCGGCGGTAGTTCTGAACATGAGCGGGCAGCGCAATGGCTGTGGCTGAACGCGGATCGGCAACAGGCTCCAGGGTCGTCAATCGCAGCGGCAATTCTCCTGCCCAAACGGGCAGATCATAGTCTGCTTCATCATCAATCGGCGCACCCGATCGCATCTTGGCGGAGGCTTCGGTGAGCGGCAGTGCCAAGACGAGCGTTCCCGCTAGCTCTTGTCGATTGGGCGGACGCACTTCTGCCCAGCGATCGCGCATCACGTGTTCGGTAAACGCTTTGAGTGCCTCCAGCTTTTCCTCAGCATCCTCTACTAACGTCGCGCAACCAAAGACAACGACCGAACGGTAATTCATCGAGTGGTGAAAGGCAGAACGGGCAAGCACCAGCCCGTCGAGCAATGTCACCGTCACGCAAACTTCCACGCCTTCTTTAAGCGTGCGGAGCATCCGACTGGCAGGAGAACCGTGAATGTAGAGGCGATCGCCCACTCGCCCGTAAGCAGTGGGAATCACAAAGGGCTGCCCCTCAACGACAAACCCAACTTGACAAATCAATCCTTCATCGAGAATGTCGTAAATCGTCTGGCGATCGTACTCGCCACGCTGGGGCAGGCGCTTAATCTGAGTGCGCTGGGTCTGCGAAAACGTTGCATCGGTGGTTTCTAAATGAGTCATAAATTCTCCTTAAAACTACGTCAATGATCGCCGCACCACATTGCTGTCGGCAAATCCCAAGCGGCTGTAAACCGATTTGCCAGAAGGGGAGGCGTTAAGAACGGCATGGGTGCAGCCAATCGAACGGAGATAGGCGATCGCCCGATCGGTCAACTGCGTGGCAATGCCCTGACGACGAAAGTCAGACTCCACATACACGCCCCAGATATAGCCATCTTGTCGATAGGAGGCTTCGAGGATGTTGGGGTAGAGTCCTGCGAACCGCTGGCATTCTACCGATCCCACAATTTGATCATTCACCTCAGCAACAAATGCTTGATAGCCCAGCGATCGCCGTGCCTCGTCGAGATACTGCTGAATCTCGGCTTGCCAGTTGGGGACGATCGCTTTGACAGGAACATCGTTATCCCGCCACATCTGGTAAAAATGGGTGGCAATTATGGCATCGTCTGTGGCAGTCGCGCTTCTTAGGGTGATGGTCGATGGCATGGGCATCACTGAATGGCAATTAGCTCGATCGCTGTTAGCTTAACTCCTGTCAGTGGACTGATGAAAGTACCAGTTTTGTGTTTTACTGTAAGTCCACTTGGCAAGATTGAGCGAGATGGATATTGCGATCGTTCTAGACCATCACTCTAAGACCCCACTGCATCAGCAGCTTTATGACGAACTGCGGCAAGCCATTTTGACTGGGCGACTGCTGCCGCGCCAAAAGCTACCCTCCACTCGAACGATTGCCCAGTCGCTCGGCATTTCTCGCACCACTGCCACCCAAAGCTACGATCGCTTGCAGAGCGAAGGCTACCTGGAAACTACGGTTGGTTCTGGCACTTACGTCTGCGCCCAATTGCCCGACGATTTGATGCAGTCGATTTCAGTTCCTACGCTGGGGCGATCGCAGCCGTTGACTGTGCCGCTCTCTCGCTATGGGGCAACCCTGGCGCAGACACCCTTCACTCTACAGTCAGAGCCAGAGTTGCCGATCAGCTTTCGCTATGGTCGTCCTGCGCTCACCGCCTTTCCACTCAAGCTTTGGCGAAAACTATTGTCGCGTCGCTGTTGTGCTGAACCCAGTTGGTTAGACTACACCACCGATTTTCAAGGCTATCTCCCTTTGCGGCAGGCGATCGCTCACTACCTTTGCCGTTCTCGTGCGGTGCAGTGCCAGCCCGAACAAATTGTGCTCACCAATGGCACACAGCAGGGACTCGACCTGATCCTGCGCCTGTTGATTGAAGCAGGGGATGCGATCGCCATTGAAAATCCGGGCTACTTAAGTGCCCGCCGCATCTTTCAAAGTCATGGCGCGAAGCTGATTCCCATTCCGGTAGACGCATCCGGGCTAGTGGTCGAACAGTTAGTGCATCCTGCAATTCGTCTGGTGTATGTCACGCCATCTCACCAGTTTCCCACAGGAGTCACCCTATCGTTGCCGCGCCGCTTGGAACTGCTGACTTGGGCACAACAGAGCGGAGCGTTGATTTTAGAAGACGACTACGACAGTGAGTATCGCTATGGAGACCGACCCATTCCCGCTCTGCAAGGACTCGATCAAGCCCAGTCGGTGCTGTATTTGGGCACGTTTTCCAAAGTGCTGTTTCCCGCTCTGCGAATCGGTTATCTGGTGTTGCCCCATAACTTGGTCACGCTGTTTGCTCAAGCCAAATGGCTGCACGATCGCCAGTTGCCTACGCTTGAGCAACAGGTTCTGACCGACTTTATTGCGGAAGGATACTTAGAGAGCCACATTCGCAAAATGCGATCGCGCTACGATTGCTGTCGCCAGGTATTGGTACAGGAACTGAAAGATCAGTTTGGCGATCGGGTTGCCATCTTTGGGGAGAAGGCAGGCATTCACCTCATGGTGCGGTTGCATACTCCACTAAGCGATGAAGAAATAATCGGACGGGCAGCCAAAGTTGGGGTAGGTTTGATGTCCGCGCAATCTCAATATTTGGGTTCGGGTGGCAGCGGTGAGTATATTTTTGGCTACGGTGAGTTGAATGAAACTCAGATTCGGATCGGGGTGCAGCGGCTGGCGCAGGCGATCGGACTGAAGGAATTGTAGAAAATAAGATTGCTGAGCTTTATACAAACTACGAACCAGAACTTCTAGCGATCGCCACCAGCAGCGCCTCTAGCATGACTTCATAACTCATATCAGAAGAACGATCAAGCGTCATTAATTCCAATTGTTCTCTAGTGATAAAACCATAAATTGCAGCATTCACCATTCGCATCACATCAATAAGTGCATCGTCATT
The DNA here is from genome assembly GCA_014380065.1 of Leptolyngbya sp. ES-bin-22. Taxonomy (GTDB): domain Bacteria; phylum Cyanobacteriota; class Cyanobacteriia; order Leptolyngbyales; family Leptolyngbyaceae; genus Stenomitos. Next base: position 4,383 of record JACMKO010000190.1, read on the forward strand.
TAACCCATACAGCTGCAGAAATTCTTGAAATAAATGAAGTGACTCTTGAATGATCTCAGCTTCTTGTGGATCACTGGGTCGCATGGGGTAGTGCATGATGCTGCTGTAGCGAGCGGGGTACGATCGGGCAAAATTGCGTGTGGCATGAGCACTCAACAATACCTGTGGCGGCGTGATGTTGTTGGTTTACTGGTGACAGTGCAAAGTGAAATTATAGTAGGTAGAGCTGCATTCCTCTCCGTCCATAGTGACAACGCAATGAAAAAAGATCCCCGTAATCCGAAGAAAACAGTAGGTGAACTTGCTCGTATTTTAAAGGTAGATAAAAAGATAGTACAA
>JACMKO010000191.1 GCA_014380065.1 Leptolyngbya sp. ES-bin-22
AGTAGAACAGGTGAAATTCGCATGATGAGTGTGCAGAAAGCTTTTTGCTTAAAAATAGTGACAACTTACCAACCTGTATCCTTTTCGTAACAGTTGCGCGGCAAGGTTTAGATCCCCGACTTCTGATGGAAGCTGGGCGCGATCGGCAAGTCTTAGATCCCCGACTTCTGATGGAAGCTGGGCGCGATCGGCAAGTCTTAGATCCCCGACTTCTGATGAAAACTCAACGTGATCGACATTCCCTTGTCTAGAAGTCGGGGATCTGTTGCGTACCGATGCGTTACTGCTTCACATACCCACGAAGCAGTGGCAAAGAATTTTTGGCATCATCGACCAACAGCGTTTTGCCATCGGCTGAAGTAATGAGTGTAAACGTACAGTACATAGTGCATTTAGAACTGTTGGAGCCGTTTGTACCATCAAGGGGTTTGGCTGAGTCAGCAGTGAAAAGGAACTTATTACCGTCAATTTTGACCTTGCCATATTGATTTTCACCCATACGCGCTTCGTACGTGCCATCGGCATTAATTGTCAATGTCGTTTGATCGAAAACCATACGGAGATTCGCCTCAAGCGATTCTAGAGGCACTTTTACGGCACCATGCTGCTTTGGCATAGCACCTAGCATTTCTTTCAGCTTCTGCTCATCAATGACAGCCTTGTACTTACCCGCGAGTGACTCGATCGTCAGTTTTGCGGGTACGGCAGGCGATATCGTTGCGGGTTTGGAAGCAGAGGGTTGAGTATCACTGGTTTGTGCAGAAAGCACGGCTTGAGTACACGCTAATGTCACCAAGACTGGTAGCAGAGGTAGAACAAGTGAGGTTCGCATGATGACGTTTCCTTTGTTTTGAGGGGTGATCGCGTACAACTATGTGGAGTCTAGCAAAGGCAGTGGCGAGACTTCATCGGCGTTTTTGCTTGCTCAACGATTGAAGTTCTACGGTCAAAATTGGGCAAATTGAGCAAATAATGTGGCGGCGATCGTTCAATCAGTTAAAATTTTTGCTTCCACCCAGTGCAGCAGGCAGTATAACGGCAGTAGAAATGGGACGTTAGCAAACCTGGTACCTAAAATTATTTCGTTATTCAACCCATCCTCTTAACGTGTCAAGGAGACAGCCGTGGTTCAAGATTTCACCGCATTCAGAAAAATTTCCTTTCAGACCGTCGATGTCGAGGTCGCTCTGGCAGAAATTGAGTATCAATATCTCAAATTTATCTGCGAGGCGACGCTGCGTAATTCCGATGAAGTCTTGCGAGAGCAAATCCGCCATTTGCACATTGCAGGGTTGCCATCGTTTGATGATTGGCGCAAGCAAGGCGTTGCTCAAGGTCTTTTGTTGCCGCCTATTGAAACTAATACGATTCCGACGACCGCGATCGAAAGTAATGACGATGCTGTTGAAACAACGGTTGAGCCGTCAACGCCTGCTGTGAGCGATCGCACGTCTTCAAAAGCATCTGCCGCTAAAGCAGCGACAAAGCAGTCTAGCGCCACAGGCAAACTTTTGAAGTTTTTATCGTCGCCCGCAGCCGCTAAACTCACATCACGAATGGTCATTGAGCAACAGCATGAATTACTCACCGCCATGTTAAAGGAAGGGAATTCATACGATGACCTGGCAGAGATATTGACTAGCAACGGTGCCAAGATCAGCGCGTCCACCCTCAGAAACTACCTTTCGGCAGCGAGACGGCTGGCAAAAGCAGGCAAGTCAAATGCTTCAAAAACAGTTGACGCGATGTCGGATGACGCGATGTCGGACGCGATCGCCGCAGAGCCAGCACCAGATGGTGTAGCAGACATATCTGTAGAGCCGGCGATCGTCAACGAATCGGAATCGCCCACGATGGAGACTGCTACAGAGCCAACTCCTGCGCCAGCAAAGCCAAAGAGAGGTCGCCCTAAAGCGGCTGCCAAAACTCAGTTTGAGCGTGAAACCAGCGTGAAACCAGGTCGTCCCCGCAAGTCGTCGTCCTTAGAAACGGTTCCTGCACCCAAGCGACACAAGCATAGAGGCTAGAAGTCTGTCAGCGTTCTGACAAAACGTGATGGCTTAAAACGTGATGACTTAAAACGTGATGACAGTCCGAATCCCTTCGCCGTTGTGCATCAGGTCGAAGGCTTCGTTAATACGATCGAGAGGCATCACGTTTGTAATCAAATCATCGATATTCAGCCTGCCTTCCATGTACCAATCCACAATTTTGGGTACATCTGTGCGACCTCTGGCACCCCCAAAAGCACTACCCTTCCACACGCGCCCTGTCACCAATTGAAAGGGACGTGTGCTAATTTCTTGTCCTGCACCTGCCACGCCAATAATGACGCTCACGCCCCAACCTTTATGACAGCATTCCAGCGCTTGCCGCATGACGTTGACATTGCCAATGCATTCAAAGCTGTAATCGGCTCCGCCTTTCGTCAGTTCGACTAAGTGCGCGACAAGATCGCCTTCAATTTCGCTGGGATTCACAAAATGCGTCATGCCCAGCTTTTCTGCCAAGGCTTTCTTTTTGGGGTTGAGGTCTACGCCCACAATCATGTTTGCGCCAACCATGCGGGCACCCTGAACGACATTTAGCCCAATGCCACCCAGACCGAATACCACTACATTAGATCCTGGCTCGACCTTCGCAGTGTTGATGACTGCGCCAACACCAGTCGTCACACCGCAGCCGATGTAGCAGACCTTTTCAAAGGGCGCATCTTCGCGGATTTTGGCAAGGGAAATTTCGGGCAGCACGGTGTAGTTAGCAAAGGTGGACGTGCCCATATAGTGATAAAGCGGTTTGCCGTCGATCGAAAACCGACTGCTCCCATCAGGCATGACACCGCGCCCTTGAGTCGAGCGGATTGCCTGACAAAGGTTCGTTTTCCGGCTCAGACAGTATTCACAGTGGCGACATTCGGGTGTGTACAGGGGAATGACGTGATCGCCTGGTTTAAGCGACGTTACGCCTGCACCGACTTCTACCACCACACCTGCGCCCTCGTGCCCCAGAATGGCAGGAAATAGCCCTTCAGGGTCATTACCAGACAGCGTGTAGGCATCGGTGTGACAAACGCCTGTCGCCTTGATTTCGACCAGCACTTCGCCTGCTTTGGGTCCTTCAAGCTGCACAGTTTCAATGCTTAGCGGTTTGCCTGCTTCTAACGCGACGGCGGCTCTAACATCCATAACTTTAACTCCTGCGTCCATTGAGGTTGAAGCTTTGCGATCGCAGCTTTGAGCTTGGTGTCTAAAAGGCTACAGTCCACAGTCTAAAACAGTTTGCAGCAGGGAGGATTGATTGCTTTCATTGTTCGTGCCGAACTCCTTGAGTCACCCGTTGAGCCGATCGTGCCCACAACCAACCCAGTACACTACCGACGACGTAAGGCGGAAAATCGAACCAGCTAAAGGTATTGCCCAAAACGAGCCGTCCTGGTAGAGTAGCGCGGACTGACTCCAAAAACGGTGGATGCCATAGCTGGAGCCATTCTAAGCCGCAAGTGATGAGGCAAACGCCCACCGCGATCGCCCGTAGAGGAGTGCGAGGCGAGAGGAACGCAGCCAGCAAAACCCAGAAAATTTCGTAGGCAAGGCTGCCGATCGCATCATTTAACCATGCCCAAGTCGGTGTTTGAGCAAAGCGAATGACGTAACCGATCGGCACAATAATGCTCATGCTGACTAACAGCACCAGCCGATAGTTTAAAAACCAGGAACGTCCAGGGTGCAAACGTGGCATCAGAGATTTTGGGCGACTGCGATCGACGAACAATTTTTGGTCGATGCGGAGAGAATTAGACTGCTAACTAACGACTCAAAGGTAGACGATCAGCAGTCAGTCGAGGTTGGCGTTTGAGTAACAAACTGTAAAGAAAGCAGCACTTTAACTTTTCGGACTCCTCTTCACACGTCCGATCAGTTGGGAAGCTGATTATTGAAAAAAAGCGTTGAGTCCATAAGAAAAGCTGATCACCAGCGCTCGATCGAGCATGGACGCAACCCAAAATCGTATATTGCACCCAATAAAATGGACAAAAAATGAAGGAGTTGCTATTGTCCATTATCGGGTGCTTTAGCTTCAACACAAAAATTTAGAAAGTTTTTTCAAAAAAAGTGAGCGTTTCTTAAATTCTTTGTTAAAGTTGGAGGCAATTTTACATCCATTTCTGAGGTTTTATTTGAGCGTGTATGACTGCTAAATTGTCTCCCGATCCGATTGAAACTGATTCTGCTGAATCAGTCGTTGCTGAACTTGACTTCGCGATCGATCTCACCGAAATTGAAGAGCTAGATCCGGACGATCTGGTTCCAGAGAAGGTTCCGTATAAACCAACCAAAGCTGAACGTGTGGGTCTTACCGATGATTCGGTCGGGCTATTCTTGCGCGAAATGGCACGCTATCCTCTGTTGACTCAAGCACAAGAAATTGAGCTGGCGCGAGAAATTGTCAAAGGGGGCGATCGTGGCGAACAGGCAAAACGTAAGTTAGTGCGAGCGAACTTACGCCTCGTGGTCTCCATTGCCAAAAAATATCTCAACCGTGGGGTGCCGTTTTTGGATCTAATCCAGGAAGGGGCAATGGGGTTAATGAGGGCGGCTGAAAAGTTTGACTACGAGCGCGGCTATAAGTTTTCGACCTATGCGTACTGGTGGATTCGCCAGGGCATTACCCGTGCGATCGCGTCTCAGTCCCGCACCGTGCGGCTGCCCGTCCACATGGTCGAGAAGCTAAATCAGGTTCGCAAAGCCCGCCAAACGCTGTCTCAAGCGCTTGGACGCAAGCCTAGCAAAGCTGAACTAGCAGCCGCGCTAGAAATTGATGAAGACAAACTAGAGCAAGTGTTGGATGTGAGCCAGGGAACGCTGTCGCTTCATGCCTGGGTGGGGCGCGAAGAAGACACGGAGCTGATGCAGCTCATTGAAGATGCGGATAACGTTGCGCCAAATGACTGTTTGGATCACAAGCTCCTGTGCGATCGTCTCAATTCTGTCCTGGATCATCTCAGCGATCGTGAACGGGACATCATCCGGCTGCGGTTTGGGCTGGAAGACGGGCAGCACTACACCCTGACTGAGATCGGTGAGCTTTATCAACTTTCACGGGAGCGCGTGCGTCAAATTCAGGCAAAAGCCATGCGAAAACTCCGGCATCCACGCCGCCAAGCGTTACTCAAAGATTGGATTCGTTGATTGGGGACACTGCCTTGAGCATCAAAGTACCTCAACGTCCAGTACTCGCCTTGCTCGGTTGGTTGGTATACACCCTGTAAACTAGGCCCTAAACAGGAGCCAGCGTTGCTGTTCTGACTCCTCACAGATCTACGAATTTCGCCCTAAGCAGGGATGATGCGATCGTGCGTCTAACAGATTCTGCTGAGCCGCCGCAGTAGCTCTCACAGCAGTTTCGGCTGTTGTCTTCTATGTTTTATACCCATGCTACCTCCTGATACTGCCGCGTCTTAAGAGACGACAGTCCATATCCTCATTGATGAAGCAGCAGCTCTGAACGGCTGATTGTTCTGTGGTTCCACTGCACGCGATTGGCACATTTGGTCTAGCGCCATCAAATGCGTTGAAGCGGCTTAAAACGCGCTTGTAGTCCTCTACCCTTCGGGAAGGCAAAGCCTACAGAGG
>JACMKO010000192.1 GCA_014380065.1 Leptolyngbya sp. ES-bin-22
ATCGCCACCATAGTCCAGACTGACTTGCCCGTGAGTTAGCATCGTGGCATGCGATCAATGCGCTTACTCTTTGAAACTCCAGAGGCCGCCCGTGAGGTTGCCTTCATGCTGCAGTGCGAGTACGACGGCTTCACGATGATTACGGTACCGCCGATTCATGACACGCTGGCGCTCAGAACCGCGATCGAACTGACCGGCGCTGATTTCTGTTTTGCTGGCGACCACTACCCACTGGTGCTGTCTTCAACGGCTGATGCACTAGACCCAGTGAGTAACCAACATTCAGCTCATCGCATTAGTAGGAAAGCAGAGTTGTGGCAGGATGTTCCGCCCTTTTGAGGCAAGGCTGCAACATTGCCGAAAAGAATGGTTGAGCCCTTGCTTGTAGTACGGCTCAAAACCCTGCTGAGAAAGGAATAGGGAGAAAAACTTTGCCCAATTCAAGCATTATATGTAGTCGGATTTTGGCTATCTTCAACGTACTTAAGGTAGGCAAAATCAGGAATTTTTATTCGTTGTAGACAGCTTATATTGAGTTTGTCTCTAACGTATGGGAAGTATTTATGGAACTTCCCTTATGAAAGTTCAACGCATCCGTCTGGCAGATCAAACCGAAAGCTGGCTGGTTCTTGACGACAAGCACCTGCCAATACCACCAATTCAGTCCTACCTCCATTATTTAGAGGGGCTGGAGTACTCCCCCAACACCATCCACAACTACGCCACCCATCTCAAGCAATTCTGGGAGTTTCTGCGGGACTTTCAGCATCAATGGGACGCTGTTACAGTGGAACATCTAGCAGATTTTATTCGCTGGCTTCGTCACCCTGCTGCTAAAGTCATCTCCATCCAAGGGCAAGCCCCTCAACGAACTGAGCGCACAATTAATACGATTTTGGCGGCAGTCTATAGCTTCTATGACTACCACGAACGAGTTGGCACTGTAGCAGGCTTACAAGCTTACGGTTACACCACTCGACACGGGAGCAAGTATAAATCGTTGCTGCATCACATTCAGGTAGGTAAGGAGCAAAAGATCAAGCTCCTCAAGTTGAAAGAACCCAGGCAACTCCCAACGGTTCTGACCTCTGCCCAAGTGCAGCAGATCGTTACAGCGTGTTACCACCTTCGAGATCAGCTCCTCATTTGCCTGCTTTATGAAACAGGGATGCGTATTGGTCAAGTGCTAGGGCTGCGGCATGTTGATGTGCGGTCATGGGATAACGAGATTCAGGTCGTTCCTCGAACCGACAATACCAACGGTGCTCGCGCCAAAGCGCAAGCGAGTTACACCGTTCATGTTTCTCAACCCTTAATGCGGCTGTACGCGGAATACCTCATTCACGAGTACCCAGAGAACCTTGACTCCGATTACGTGTTTGTCAACCTGTGGTCTGGGCAGAGCGGGCAGCCCATGCGCTATCAGACGGTCGTAGCCCTACTCCGACGACTGAGTCAAGTGACCGGCATTGCGCTCCATGCCCATTTGTTTCGGCACACTCACGCGACTGACCTCCTGCGACAGGGTTGGGAGTTGTCCTACATCCAGAAACGCTTAGGACATAGCAATATCCAGACTACTGCGAACACCTATGTCCATCTGCAAGCGGATGACCTCAAGTCTGCTTATCAACAATATCTGACACAGAAGGAGACCTAAATGGAAGCTGCAAAACTGGTGCCTTTGCCCCCTGGCTCCATATCAGAGTACGACAAGGATATTTGGGATGTTTGTAACTTGGGCATGGCAGCCCAACCGGCTACTGGTGACCGTCAACTCAATTTCACCCGCATCCCTCAGCACTGGCTACGCCAAGCGGCAAAACAATTCATTCGCTATACGCTAGCCACGTTAAGTTTTGGTTCAGCGAGGACCCGCTTATCTGCCCTCAAAAAGTTTGCCACCTTTTTAGCTCAGTTCTATCCCTTGCTACAGCCCATTGAGATCAATCGCGCTTTGATTATGCAGTACCTGAGCTATCTGCATACTTGTGGGGTCTCTTCGAGCTCAAGAGCCGGTCTCATTGGGGGACTCAACAGCTTCTTGTCTCTGAGTGCTCGTTATGGCTGGGCTGTTCTTCCACCAGAGCCTCTGATTTTTCGTGAAGATTATCCCCGCCCAAAAAAACAGTGCCACGCTACATTCCCGCAGAAGTATTGGAGCAACTTCACCAGCATCTAGGCCTGTTGCCACCGCCCTACCAACGGATGGTGCTGGTGCTGCTAGAAACAGGCTTACGGATTTCAGAAGTCTGTCATCTGAGCTTCGACTGTATCAACCAAGATGCTCAGGGCGATTGGTGGTTGAAAGCCTATTCCTTCAAAATGAAAGCCACCACTACTAAACCGATTTCTCGGTCGCTAGCAGTAATTGTGCAAGCACAACAAGCCTATATTCGGGAGCATTTGTCACCGGACTACTCCTACCTCTTCTGTGCCAATCGCACCGCTGCGGGAGCGAAGGGAAAGTTACTCGATGGACAGTTTCGACCGAAACCGAAGCCACCGATGCGAATGGGATTAGCGCGGGCGCTCAATCTGCTGGCGGCTGAGAAAAATATTTGTGATGCCGCTGGTCAGCAATGGCATTTCCAACCCCATCAGTTTCGTCATACGGTGGGCACCACTCAAATCAATAACGGTGTCCCACAACATATCGTCCAGCGTTACCTGGGGCATCAGTCCCCCACCATGACAGCCGTCTATGCTCACATTCATGATGTGACGCTCAAACAAGAGATTGCCCAGTTCCACCGTAAAACGGTGAATATTGCGGGCAAGGTGATTGCACCAGCAAACCCAGAATTAGATGAGACCGATCTGCAATGGTTCAAACGTAACATCCTGGCCCAAGCACTCCCTAACGGTTCCTGTGCCTTGCCCACTCTCGCTGGTAGTTGTCCACACGCCAACGCCTGTTTGACCTGCTCTCATTTCCGCACAACCGCCGAGTTTCTTGACCAACATCAAGCGCACCTGGAACAGACCCAGCAACTGCTTGAAAAAGCCCAAACCAATGGCTGGACTCGCCAGGTGGAGATGAATCAACAGCTTGTCGAAAACTTGAGCACCCTCATTGCGTCCTTGCAGGAGGAACCAACATGAACTGGCAACGCAATACCGACGGATTAAAGGAAGCGGCTCAGAAAAAACGACTGGCAGCCTTCGCTCAAACAGAGTCTGCTATCAAGCAGTTGTTACGGCAGGGACAACCCATTACGTTTGAAGCGGTTGCCCAACTGGCAGGAGTCACTCGTGGCTGGTTGTACAAGCAACCTGACTTGAAGGAACGCATCACCGCTCTACGTGACCAAAGCCTCCCGCAAAAAGGAACTCGCCAACCAGCTTCGGAAGCTTCTAAAGGTGCCATCATCATGACGTTGCGACAACAGGTGAAGGCCTTGCGACAGGAAAAGGAATTGCTGAACCAACAGCTCGAAGTGGCTTACGGTTTAGCTATGAGCACAACTTCAGCAAGTTTGACACCCCAGCACCCATCCCCGATGGTGCAGGTGGAGAAACTCCAAGCGAGGTTGGAGCAATCACTCAAGGAGAACCAGATCCTGGCTCAGAAAAATCAACAGTTGCAGGTCCAATTGCGGGGACTGGAGTCGTTGGAAGCTGAGCTTGCCGCACTTACCAAACAAAACCAGCACCTGTTTAACAAGGTCGTTCAACTGACTGCAACGGAACGAGAGCAGGATAAGCGTCGGTTTACTCAAGCCAGACGCCCAACGAATCAACCAGACATTCCAGACGTGGAATTTTAACTGCGAGCCTGTCATTTACCGTACCCTGCGGAACAACGTGAAGCAGGGGGGAAAGGTAGACGACAGGCCTTTCGATCTTGAGGGGAGATCAAGCGCCTACGTTAAAGACGTGTGTTCAAAGTGGAAACCCTGCTGTGCAAGGGTTTTGGTGATTCGACTCAATATAAAAAGCATTTTCGGCATTGTTTGCGGTAACGCTCCCAATCACCCGCCTCAGACAACCTTGAACTCCAGCCATATCTTCTTGGCGGTCGGTGTGCATTGGGGTTGTTAGCTAGCTCTATGCCGACAATTCAATCTCATCATAGATGCACTTTCTCCATTCTCCTTTGGTTCCGTGGCGTAATACACAAACCCCACTTTCTCGTAACACCTGATAGCGCGTTTATTCTCAGGATGCGGATCGATTATGACCTGCTG
>JACMKO010000193.1 GCA_014380065.1 Leptolyngbya sp. ES-bin-22
AAAAAGCGTCTGATTTTATTGCAGAATCGATGTGCAAGGCTTATCAAACGGATAACCCGCTCACCGTTTTGTCAGTTGGTCCCGTGACGAATTTAGCTAGAGACTACGCTAAAATTGAGCGCAATCCAAAAGCATACGGCTGCCCTCGTAAGACAAAACTTTCTGACCTGAGCAAAGTCATTTCAACGCGCTTCATGGGCGGCGCATGGGACACAAACAAAGCAGATAACTTTGATGCGAACGGCAACTATCGGTTAAATGAACCGTTTCCAACCTGGACAGCAGGCAATATCTATTTTCAGGCTGGAGACCACATTTTTGGAATGCATCACTTGCCCTTTCCTGGCACACCTTTTCAAGACATTCAAACAGGCGAACATAAGCAAGCCTTCAACTCGCTTAACAACGCTGAGTTTAATTTTTGGATTGATGCCGCCGCATTGACTAAAGTGCTCAACTCTAAAATTCCTGTGACGATTGTGCCCTTAAATGCAACCGATTCGGCTCGGCTGCAAGGGTTTGGCGATCGTCTGCGCAACAACCCTTCCCAATGTGCAACTGCTCCAGCCCAGTTTATCCAAAACCTCCAATTTGCCAACAGTCCCGCTCCAGGCGTTTTTGTCTTTGACACACTCTTCCTGTGGGACACGCTGGCAGCAACCAGTCTTTGGAATAATTTCGTCAACTTTGAAAACTTCCATGATCTGGAAGTGACGACGTTGACCAATGGCGATCCGAATACGGTTACGGGGCAGCTATCGGCAAAAGAACTTTTCCGTAGAGATATTGGTAGCCTCTTCCGCCTGGGTCGCGTCAGCAATCCAGTTAAAGTGGGGCTAACGACTAACCCTGCCCCTGGCGATCCTGACTTTAAGACAACAATTCAGAATACAGTCTTCAACCTTGTTTGCACAGCAAAATAGGCAACTGAAAGCGTAGTCGGAGGTTAGACTTCCGATATCTCAGAGATTCGGAAGTCTGATACTGGCGTGCCTACCGAATGGTCACTTGCAGTCGATAGTTTGCATTGCCACGCGTTGTACCCACGACAATTTGGTAATCTCCAGTTTCAGGTAGGGTGCTGCTCCAAGTGACAGCCTCTTGTTTAAGGGTCTGTCGGGACTCGGTGCCCTTGGGTGGAGCAACCACGTCGAAAACGGCATTGTCCTCTAGAGAGACGATTCTCACACTCATCGTCTGCCCTTTTTGAGCACCAAGAAGGTACATGTCGCGTGTGCCATTGACAACGCTGGCTTTGATCGTGGCGGAATCGGCACCGGGCGCAAACCGCATTCGTTGAACGCGCGATCGCTGTGCGATCAAATTGGACGATCGCTGGGCGAGCAAATTGGACGGTCGCTGGGCAACCAGCATAGACGAAACAGAAGCGCTCTGAGCGTTTTTAGAAGAAAGCTGTACGTTTGCGGCAGTTGCGGTCGTCAGGTGAATCGTGAGGGTGCTAAGGGCAATGAAAGGCATTGCTAGCAGCACAATCCACCGTTGAGAAAAAGGCGTTGACATGGAGGCAGTAGGGGAAAAGCGATGGTTGTAATGACACTAACTAAGTACAGAAAGTTTCTGCTCTTGGGGCAGAGTTAAAAGCACCTCAAAGATTTAGATATCGGACTTACGCAAAGATCCCCGACCTTTATCACACGGTAAGCTGGGCAGCGCTAGTTTTTCATCAGAAGGTGGGGATCTAACCACATCCCGCGTAAGTCCTAATCTTCGTTGGCTAGCTTGAATGTTGCGATGTCAGGGCGGCTGGTGTGAGCGGCTTCGCTTCTTCTAGGGGCACCCCCAGCACGTCATGGTACAGCTTGTTATATTCAGCGGCAGACTTGTCCCAACTGAAATTCACTGCCATCCCGCGCTGTTGCAGCTTACGCCATGCGTCTTTGAACCGGAAGCCTTCCCACGCTCGTACCATGCCCGTGTACAGGTCTAGCGCTTCGTAGCGATCGAACGCGTAGCCAGTCCCTCTTTCGTTCGCGGGGTCGTAAGGTTCAACGGTATCAACCAACCCGCCAGTGCGACGTACAAGCGGCACACAGCCGTAGCGCAACGACAGCATTTGGCTAATACCGCAGGGTTCAAAGCGAGACGGCATCAGGAACGCATCGCTGCCAGCATAGATGCGACGTGACAGCGCTTCGTTGAAGAGCAGGTAGACAGACATGCGTCCTGGATAGCGGGAGGCCAACTGCCACATCTGCGTTTCGTAGTAGCGATCGCCCGTACCCAGCAGCACAAACTGAGCGTCGGTATATGCCATAAAGCGCTCTAAGACCTGGAGCACCAAATCCAACCCTTTTTGCTCGACTAGCCGCGTCACCATGCCGATCAGAAAAGCACCCGAATTCACTTCCAGTCCCACTTCTTCTTGCAGTGCAATCTTGTTGGCTTTGCGCTGGTCGAGCGTGTCAGCGGTGAAGGTTTGGGTCAGACTTTTGTCGATCGCGGGATCATACGCTTCGGTGTCAATGCCGTTCACAATACCAGAGAGCTTGCCGCTGATGAATGACAGCAGCCCTTCCAGCGATTCGCCATAGGCAGCGGTTTGAATCTGTTGGGCGTAGGTCGGTGACACCGTGTTGACGCGATTGGCAAACTGTACGGCTGCTGCCATCGTGTTGTGTCCCTGCATGTACCACGGGCACCAGGTCATCTGCTCCAGCTTCCAGCGCCAGGGTCCCTGGTACGCCAGATTGTGAATCGTGAAGACGGTCGCAATGTCAGGCGATTGATGCATCCAGACGGGAATCATGCCTGTGTGCCAGTCGTGGCAGTGCATGATTTCGGGCTTCCAATAATTCCAGGCAAATTCAGCCGCTCCATTGGCAAAGAGGGTGAAGCGCCACTCTTCCATATCGCCAGCATAAATGTGGCGCGGCAAGAAGGAGGGATGCCCAAACAGATACAGCGGCACATCAGTACCAGGCAGCACGGCTTCATACACATCAAAACTCTGAAACATGGCGTTGCCCGACCAGATCGGCTCTTTGGGCACCGTCATTTTGTCAGGTAGGAAGCCGTAGTAGGGCAGAAAGATCCGCACGTCATGCCCCATCTTACGCAGCACTTTGGGAAGCGCTCCCACGACATCTCCCATCCCGCCCACTTTCGCGATCGGCGCGGCTTCTGCGGCAACAAACAAAATTCGCATGTTGAGTCTCGCTCTCCCTCAAGGTCTGCATCAGGTCTTGCTCAAACGCTACCAGTTTTCCGCGACCAACGGGTAGATCGATCGACAGTTGTTGGCGAACCACTTCAAGTTGGGGCGAAGCCTTCGGGCAGTCATCCCCGTAAACGGACAAAAAATCGTTACCGTAGCTTGCTTCCGCCCTTACTTAGGCTCGTGGATTTAATCAGGTGGAATGCTTTCTGTAGGGACGTTATACCAAATCCAAAAATAGGCGCTACAGATCAAGCCGCCAAGCCGCCCTCACCCTCAATCCCTCGCCCCTTGGGAGAGGGACTTTGCCTTTCGCTCCCTTCTCCTTGGGGAGAAGGGCTAGGGATGGGGGCAAAAGATTTGTAGCCTTTGCAATTTGATTTGGTATAAGACGCGATCGTTTGCTTTACGTAAAAAAGCTGAGGTGATTTACAGAGCA
>JACMKO010000194.1 GCA_014380065.1 Leptolyngbya sp. ES-bin-22
ACCTCTGGCTGATCAAACAGCGCCTTGCGAATCTGTCGCCGCAACTCCTGCAAACAAGCCGCGCCGCAAAGATCCACAATGCGAACCAATTCTCGCAAAACGCCGCCGCTCTTCAACACAATCTGCTGTCGCAACTCTGGCTCAATCAGCGTAATGGGCAAACGGCGGTCGAGCACATCTAGAAAAATCTTCATCATCCCAGCATCAGGAATGCGATCGCTTCGCCTCACCGTCGCCCGACTAAAAAACTTCGCCACAGGCATCACATGAATTTTGGTCACATAAGACTCGATCATGCTTTTAATCTTAACTTCCTGCATCGTGGCGATCGGAATCGTATAGAGCATCCGAAAAGAGGGATCGAGTAACGGCTGAATGTTCTTGCTAAAGATATTTTCAGTTACGCTCAAATCCAACTTATCCAAATCATCAATAATTACCAGAACCTTCAGCCCAGTGGCATTTTCTAGATAAATCTGAATCTCATTTAGCCGCGCAATCAAATCCGAAGTCTTTCGCGCAAACTCTGTCGAAATTTCTTGCCTCACCACTGAATTCACCTTCAGCGTTGATTTAATCTTCGCCAAGAACTCCAAAACCAGCGGCAGTCCTCCCTTCACACTAGCCTCTCCCGAAGCCTCGATCGCCGCTTCCACTGCTGCCGACTCTGTTTGGGTATGTTTGCCCAACCACCGAAAAAGATCCCGCTTCAGCCCTGGCTTTAGATTCACACCCTGCTCTTCTGCGGATTCTAGAAGCTCCACAGCGGTCGAAAACAAGATATTGACATGATCCACAGCCGATCGCTCAATGGTGTCAGCGATCGAAAACATCACAATAAAATAGCGCTTCGTCTCCAGCAACCGAAAGCCCAACTCTGCCAACAGCGTAGACTTGCCACAACCCCGATGCCCTGTAAAAATCTGCTTCCCCGTCCCAGACGGATCATCTTCAATGGCTTGCTCTAGCTCATCGACCAATTCTGTCTGATACTCCACACCAAACTTATCCAATGCTGCTCGAGTCAACAATGGCTCAAGCTGAAGATTTAGCCCTGTGGTGCGAAATTCTTCAAGTCGATGTTGGAGTGCGTCCAAGTCCGGCATACCTTATATCCTACGAATCCTACAAGTTCTACGCGTTTCACATTCTACCAGCACGAGTCAGCGCGGCTCTGTAGCCCCTGTATTGTAAGAGAAAACCAGCGTACGAGAAAACCAGCAGAGCGTTCACAAAGTATCTCTGTTTAATACACCTGTAGCGATCGAAGTAGCATTGGACGCTACAAGTGTATCAATCAACGCAATCAATATTACTCCGATCGCGTCCAACGTTATACCCAGCGCGATCAACGTTACTTCGATCGCGTTTAACGCTACACCCGGCGCGATCAACGTTACTTTGATCGCGTTCAACACAATACCGACCGCGTCCAACGTAACACCAAGCGCGACAAGACCGTAGAATCTCTGATACTTAGACCAGAAGATGTATATTTTTTAACCAAACTTCCTTAAAAATGCCTAAGTCATCCCCCTACCTCCATGGATAGATTATGGAAGTAATCTTCATATCCACAGAACTCTACCTATGGCACGCCAAAAACGTACATCTTCCGCCCTCACCAAAGCCGAACAACGCGAAGCCGGAATGCGATCCATCGATGAAACCCTTGACCTCGGCAACGGCTTAAACTTGCAAAACTACAGCCAAAAAATTCAAAACCTGCGATCGCACCTCTCCCTCTACAACACCAGCCTTGCCCAAGTAGATGACCTCACTCGCAAAATTAAAGCGATCGAAGCAGAACTCAACAAAACCAGCGAACAAATGCTTCTCAGCATTGGCGGCAGATACGGTAAAGACAGCAGCGAATACGGCAAAGCAGGCGGCAGCCCCAGAGGTGAACGCCGTCGTCGGATAGCGGCAACGCCTCCTGCACCTGTCGAGGAAAAGAATTTAGAACCCATTATCCCTTCTTCTACGAACGGTAAAACTTCCATTGAGACGAACGGAAATGGGAAGGTTTCTGTACTGCAAAGCTAAACCGCGATCGCCTCTCCCGTCTCCGAAGCGCGGCGCACTGCATCCGCAACTCTGAGAGCGTACAGGCTCTCTTCTGGAGTTACATACAGCGGTGCGTCCGTCGTTAGATGATCCAGCACCATTGTCATATCTTTAACAAATAGCCCGCGACGACTGCCCATATCGATAGGCGTGGTTTTGTCGGCTTGAATCAACGTGCCTTGCTCGCCATCAATAACGATCGCCCCAGCATCTCCCCGTACTTCTAGAGTGCGATCGGCTTTCCAAATCGCTTCACCCTTGCCGTACACCATATCAGCAATTAGACCACTGGCAAACCTGAGTTGAGCAGTGCAAACGCAGGTGCGGTAAAAGCCTTCTGCCCCATCCCAAAATCTAGACTGTCCGCTAACAGTTGCGACCTGACCAAACAGGTTAGTTAAGCGACTAATGCGGGACAGCGCGCCAATGAAGCGAAATCCAAACAAATTGGGCTGATACGTCCACTTTAACGGGGCAGGACTTTGAGGAGCAAGGCTGTTGTAACGGACGTAGAAAGGGGTGGCGATCGCAGGTAACGCCGCTTTGACTGCCCGATGAATGCCGCTGAGCAGTTCAATATGTTCAACATGAAGCATTTTGCCTTGCGCTTTCGCCAATTGAAGCAGCATCTCGGCTTCCGCCACTTCTAAGGAAAGGGGATATTCAACAACAACGTGCTTTCCGGCTTGAAGCGCCGCATGGGCGATCGCACCATGGTCTCGATTGACAGCGGTAATGATCACTAAATCTAGCTCTGGTTTTTCCACCAAATCTTGCCAATCTGCCACGCTTTGAGCACCGTAGGTTTGGCTGAATGCTTCGACTTTTTCGGGATGATGCCCGCTTACGTAAGCAACTTGAGCGCGATCGTCAGCTTGTAAACAATCTGCCCTCAGCTTTGCCACATAACCTGAACCGACCAAACCCACTTGGAGGGGAAGCATTGCGAACCTCGTCAAAAACTGGAGCCTACTGGGTTATTATTACAGGCGATCGCGCAACAGTCAGTATTCTGAAGGAGTAACAACTGAGTTGAATAGCTGTTGAATGTTGAAGGGTGACAATTGCATGGGAGAGATGACACGATCGCGTTATCGGGGCTACAGTATAGACATACGGTAGCCCCTGATGGTCTGTCTATCTCACCAAGACGCTCATGTACTTGCCGTTGGCAAACGGGGCGGGAACGACCGGCGTGAACTTGACGCGATCGCTAGCAATTTTCTTAACGTAAAACTCATTGATCAGGTGCGTCACCTGATCCCGCGTTCCAACTATCCACACCTGCGCTTTGTCGCCATGCGGAACAGGCAGCAGTTCGTTGAACTCTGTGGTCATCACTATTACCCCTCGCTAATGTGGGGTTGAGAAGAAAAAGAACTTGATAACCCAATATCCCAAAGAGAGACAACTATGGTTGATCAAGATTGAATCTTCTAACCACAGTTTGGATCTCTTCAGTAGAAACATCGCTACGATCTGACTTGGCATAGATCAGCAGGAGTAGGACAGAAGTAGGAGAAAG
>JACMKO010000195.1 GCA_014380065.1 Leptolyngbya sp. ES-bin-22
AGTGAATGGTGCGGACTGCCCAGGCATGACGCAGATTGTACGGTGAGAAGGGCAAACCATAGCGGCGAAATTGGGAGGTTACACGCTGACCAATGCGCTGGAGCGTGGTTTGGGTAATATCGGTTTGAATCGTCGGTAGCTGGATCGATCGCAAGTTGAAATGCTCCACCCACGCAGGATAGAAAGGCCATACGTCATGAGTGCCAGTCTTTGTGGTGTTGAGAACGCGAATCGTTGCGTCTGGTTGACCTTGCATCAACGCTGAGAAATCACAGAAGAAGACCTCATGATTTCTCAAGCCATAGGTTGCCATCACCGCATAGACAAACTGCCAGCCTACATTTGGGATTGCCTCCCAGGTCGCAGCAATCAACTCATCGGAAGGCAAGGCGCGGGCTTGCGTCTGGCTGGCACCGTAATTGCCCCAGAAGGTTTTGAGGTCGATCGGCAGTTCCACTTTCAAAAAGGCAGCAAATGCGCCAAGCGTTGTGCAGCAGATCTGCCGACTGCGAGAGTGGTCTTCGGTTGCACGCACGGTGGCGTAAAGAACCTCAATAAAGCTGAGCTGGGGATTTGCCTGGGCGATCGCCTCCAGTTTCCGTAGGTAAGGGATATAGGCTGATTCCCAGGTTGTTTTAACAGAGGCAGGATGGCTCAGTCGTGACGATTCGGTGAAAAAGTGTTGCTGAAACGCATGGATCTGTTGTGTCAAACCCAGTTGGTCTAATCGTCCCCAACCAGCGCCATCGGCGTAGTTACGCCAGTCAAACGTATTTTGAATCAGTTGTGCGGCGATGACTTTCACCGTTTGTTCTGCCTGCTTTAAGCCCGCAGGTGTTGCAGGTAGTCCCAGGCTTAAGCGCTGTTGGGAGGGCTTGAGCCGTAAACTACCAGGACGAGGTGGCAGCATTCCCCGCAGCCCTAATTTCTGCCCCCGGCGCTCAATCTGAAAGCCCATTTGCGCTGCCTTGAGGCGCAAATTCGTTTGGTTGATACGATCGTCGATCGCGACATTGACATCAGTAGTCATAACAAAGCGAAAAGCAATGGCATTTCTTTTAGAGACGGCGATCGTCGCTTGAGAAGGCTCCGCAACCGCCGCCATCACGACTGAATCTAACGTTCTGTGACGAACTTCGTGGAAAATACGCCGTATGGAAGCTCTTTAGTCTACCTTGCCTCAAACATAAGGTTAAAATCAGTAATAAACCTGAGAGCAAGAAAAGCTGTAGCCGTTATGGGTCGATTTGGGGTATTGCTGCTGAATCTGGGCGGACCAGACCATTTGGAAGACGTTCGTCCCTTTTTATTCAACTTGTTTTCTGATCCGGAGATTATTCGGCTGCCGTTTCCTTGGCTGCAACGTCCGCTTGCATGGTTGATTTCAACGACGCGAGCGAAAAAATCGCAGGAAAACTATCGGCAAATTGGGGGCGGCTCTCCCTTGCGTCGCCTTACAGAAGAACAGGCTCAGGCGCTCCAGGTGCAGCTTCAGCAGAAGGGGCACGATGCCACTGTGTATGTCGGTATGCGCTACTGGCATCCGTATACCGAAGAAGCGATCGCCCGCATCAAGCGCGATCGTATCGATAAATTAGTCATCCTTCCTCTCTATCCCCACTTTTCCATCAGCACGAGCGGTTCTAGCTTCCGCCTGCTGGAGAAGATCTGGCAGGAAGACCCCAGTCTGGGGCAAATTGACTACACAGCGATTCCCTCCTGGTACGATCGCCCAGGTTATCTTCAGGCAATGGCAGACCTGATCGCCAACGAACTGGATCAATTTCCTGAACCAGACAAGGTTCACGTTTTCTTTAGTGCCCACGGTGTCCCTGTGAGCTACGTCGAAGAGGCGGGCGATCCCTACCAGAGCGAAATTGAAGCCTGCGTTGCGCTTATCATGCAAACGTTAAATCGACCCAATCCACACGTTCTGGCGTACCAGAGTCGCGTGGGTCCTGTGGAATGGCTCCAGCCTTACACGGATGATGCACTCAAGGAACTCGCCGAGCAGGGTGTTAAAGATCTCGCAGTGGTGCCCATCAGCTTCGTTTCAGAGCACATTGAAACGCTCCAAGAAATTGACATGGAGTATCGAGAATTGGCAGAAGAGGCTGGCATTGAAAACTTTCACCGCGTCCCTGCACTCAATACCCATCCCGGTTTTATTGACGACCTGGCAAACCTCGTTTTAGAAGCCATTGATGCACCTCACTTGAAGCTGGCTCAAGTCATGCACCCGGAGAAACAAGTGAAGATGTACCCACCAGAGCGCTGGGAATGGGGCATGACGATTTCAGCCGAAGTGTGGAATGGTCGCCTTGCGATGTTGGGGCTTCTCGCGGTGCTGCTGGAAATCTTGATGGGACGTGGCCCCTTACACGCGATCGGCTTGCTGTGAGCAAGTAGGGAGTAGGGAGTGGGTTGAGTGGCTGCTTGTAAGCTTCGATACTGCCTTTTGCTACACTTGCTGATGTTCAGTGGCAGTTAGAAGGCGTTGGTAGACCGTGTGATAACGCTGAAGCCGCTCTACGTCTTTTGCTGTGAGGACTGCCATACGGGTTAGCGTCATGTTGTCTTCCAGGTCGTACCGCTTCACTTGCGTTGCCAGCGGATTGGTCAAGACGCGATCGATGAATTGGTCATAGCTTTCATCCGCACGCCGGGTAAGACAAGCTAAGGCCACGATCGCCTCTGTGGGAAAACCCTCTGCCGTCAACTGGTCTAGCGTCCAGTCAGAATCTTCGACCACATCATGCAGCACTGCTACGATTTGTTCTAACGGCGTTTGTCCTCGCAGCATGAGCCGTAGTGGATGCAGAATGTAGGGCGCGTTGGCTTTATCCACCTGGTTTTGGTGCGCGGTGGCAGCGATCGCGACGGCACGTCCCAACAGTTGGTTTAATGATGGATTCATCGGCGTTCATCCTCCAGCACTAAGATTTTGGTGTTAGTCGCAGAGGCGTAACGTTTGCTATGCCTTAGCTCGATTCTTGTCCAGAGAAAGATGGACGACTCAGCACCATACCAGCAACCTTAGCAATTTTGCGCCCGATCGCCCGCAGTTGTGGCAGCATTGTCGAGTTCTTCTGGGCTAAAAAGCCTTTGGCTGGGCTGCAAGCCACCCGTTGCTGCTGACGCACTTGCGCAATGAGGACGGGTAAATCTTGCTGCACTTCAGACCAGTAAAGCTTGGGAAACTGCGTGTAGTCAAAATTGCAAGCGCGGAAGACGCGCTCAATCCGGTGGTAACGATGCACTGTCCAATCGCGCAGAATTGTCCACGAAGGGTGCAAGTCCGCCGCCGTGATCAAGGGATCGGCTTTTTGCCACAGGTCTGTGAGGTAGCTATCCAGCAAAAATTGCATCATTTTTGCGTAGCCTGGGTTCTGGCAAGCCGTCTGTTGAATGATTTCTTCTCGTGTAACCCCAAATTGAGAGAGCACGTCTGCGGGGATGTAACAGATGCCGCGCTGTGCGTCTTCCTGAATGTCGCGCAGATTATTGAAGAACTGGTCTAAGGCACCAAAGTAGCAGGCAGATTGCCAGTACGGTTGTGATAAATATGGTAGAACTTGGAAATAGGCTCCACCCAAATCTTTCAGCATGACCTCATATTCGTCGAGGGTCTCAACGATGAGATCAGGTCCGTGATACCGATCAATCGCTTTTAGGTAGCGGTTCCATGACCAGATCGAGAGACGATCGATCGGTGTGGAGTGCGTCGTGAACCAGTGGGTACAAATCTGGGTCAGCACATCCTGATAAGCGCATCCAGGTTTAACTCGTCCCCACAGTAAGAGCTGCTTCCAACCAGAGTGAAACTTGCGAAACTCAGCGCTGCCAGCATCCACCAGTTCATTTTCAGCCAGTCGATCGATCAGACGAATCCAACCGATGCGTTCAATCCACTCGTTGCGAACACAAGGTTCTAACTCCATCACCCACGCCGCGTTATCTTCGTCCTTCAGCGCATCATCTGCGATCGCATCGTATTCAGAGGAACCTACTAAGCCTGAAATCGTGATGTCGTTCATGTCACTCTGTCATCCTCTGCCGTCCTTAGTCTCCCTTTAGAGTTCCCAGCTTTTGCTAGAATTAACGTTGTGTCATTAAATACATTGGTAAAGTTCTATACTGTAAGCATACGCGCTCTAGTACTCACGTTCGCTTTCCCAAATCGCTAGAATCTTAAACAGTCAGAGTTACCAGCGGTAGGTCAACGGCATGCTTTGGATGACGGTCAAAACTGCTAGCTTTCGTTGGGAAGCTGAACTGATGCAGCAGGTGCTGATAGCGCACGAAATTTCAGCTCGCATCATTGATTTAGGTGTCGAATCTTACATGGGGCAGGGTAGCCCTGCGGCTTTACAAGTGCCTGCTGAGGATGAGCAGGCAGCACTTCTCTTGCTAAGCACCGTGGATGAGGTGTCAGAAGCGTTCGAGTAACCTGCTATGATCAGTCGGCAACTAAACGTAGCTGACTGGTGTCTTCACGCTTAGAGTTGGCAAAATCAGGCTATCTGTTCGACTTCCGATCGCATGTCTAGAGTTCTGGCTGAGGTATGGACAGGTAGCGAGTTAGTAAGGAACTACCGCGCCCATGTCGTTATTTGATTGGTTTGCCAATCGGCAAAAAGCTGACCCCATCGGCAAGCATCGGCAAGAACGGGAAATTGCGGATGGGCTTTGGGCAAAATGTGAAGCCTGTGGTGTGCTCACTTATACCAAAGACCTGCGAGCGAATCAGATGGTTTGCTTAGAGTGCAACCACCACACTCGGGTGTACAGCGATGAGCGTATTCGTCAGCTCATTGACCCCAATACCTGGATTGCACTGGATGAAGGGCTGTATGCCACTGACCCGCTCAAGTTTCGTGACCGCAAACCCTACAGCGATCGTCTACGCGAAACTCAAGACAAGCTCAAGCTGCTAGATGCCGTGCAGACTGGCATTGGTCAGCTTGAAGCGCTGCCAATGGCGCTTGGTGTCATGGATTTTCGCTTTATGGGCGGCAGTATGGGTTCTGTGGTAGGAGAGAAGCTGACCCGCTTAATTGAGCGTGCAACCCGCGAACGCCTCCCAGTCATGATTGTCTGTGCGTCTGGTGGCGCGAGAATGCAGGAAGGGATGCTGAGCCTCATGCAAATGGCGAAAATCTCTGGTGCTCTGGAACGCCATCGGGATGCTCGCCTGCTTTACATCCCTATCCTCACGCATCCCACCACCGGCGGTGTCACTGCCAGCTTTGCGATGCTAGGCGATATTATTTTGGCAGAACCGAAGGCAACGATCGGCTTTGCTGGGCGCAGAGTGGTGGAACAAACTCTACGCGAAAAGCTGCCCGATGATTTTCAAACCGCAGAATATTTGCTGGAGCATGGCTTTGTAGACGCAATCGTACCTCGGACTCAGCTCAAGAAAACCCTGGCGCAACTCATCCGTTTGCATCAACCCTCGACCTCACTAACGCACTTGTCCGTCCATTTGACTGATGTACGTTCCCTCAGTATGACAATGCCAGAAGCGTAGATAACGAAGGTGATTGGGTTTCAGAAAGGCAGTCACTAGAGCAACAGGGGGCGATCCAAGAGGCGCGGTGGCGCGATCGAAATGAGTTTGCTTGATCAGCGCTAGCTGCACGTGTGAAGAACTTTGACCGTTCCATAGAGGGTACGCTTCGCCTGTACAATCAAAAAGGAATCCATTTTAAACCCCAGACTCATCTGGCTTTGGCGGATGTGAAGTCACTATTTTCATTCCCTGGCGCTTGTGCGTTGAGCACAACTGGCTTTGACCTGGAAGCGTGCTTTCAAGCATGTTCTTAGGCATCCAGGTGCAGTTGATTGAGTCCGGTGTCTTAATAAACCAAATACCTGAGCCATAGTAAGGAGAACCATGCTTAAAAGGTACATCTGGCTTGTTGTAGCCACTGTATTCTTCGCTTTTCAGATTGTCGGCAGCGTCTCGGCGGCTGAACTAGATGCTGCGACTCGCACAATTCCGCTTGATGCTAACGGTGGAACGGTGGAACTGAGCCTCAAACAGGTTAAAGAAGGCAAGCGGCTGTTTCAGTATGCCTGCGCTCAATGCCATGCAGGTGGTGTTACTAAGACAGACCCGAACGTTGGTCTTGACCCAGAGTCGCTGGCGCTGGCAACGCCGCCCCGCAATAGTGTCGATTCGCTGGTGGACTATATGAAAGACCCCACCACCTACGATGGAGCGCAGTCGATTGCTGAAGTGCATCCTAGCCTCAAGAGTAAGGACAACTTCCCCGAAATGCGCAACCTGACGGAAGATGACTTAGTTGCGATCGCGGGTCACATTCTGCTTCAACCCAAGGTGGTTGGTGATAAGTGGGGCGGCGGCAAGATTTACTATTAAGCGATCGAGCCATTCAAGCCCTCTACGCTTTTATAAAAGACCTTAGCGATTAGAGCGTAGACTTTTGCTAAGTTTACAATCTGAGCGCTGGGGTCTTTTTAGTTTGAGTGAGACGTTACAGATGCCGCATCGCTTTCACTGGGTTCGTCCGTTTTTTTTAGCGCTTTTGGTTTGCTTGTCGGTGGCGATCGCTCCACCAGCCTATGCAGCGGCTGATGCTTACGTAACCCGCTACTTACGTGTGACTGAGCCAGTACCGCTGGCGCTGGATGAGCAGGGCAAGACCCGCCTCTTCGCGGCAGCAGAACTTGCGGTTGGCAAACAGCTTTTTGAGCGTCACTGCCTTAACTGCCACGTGGGTGGGGCAACGTTACCCGACCCAACCGTGTCTCTGTCGCTAAAAGATTTGCAGGGCGCAACGCCGCGACGGGATACCGTCAGCAGTTTAGTCGCTTATTTCAGACAGCCTATGACCTACGACGGTACTGAAGAAACCTTTTGGTGTCGTCAAGTGCCCGAAAGCTGGTTGCCTCAAGCGCAAGTCGAAAGTCTTGCTGGCTTTGTCTTGAGGGCAGCTCAGACAGCACCGGGATGGGGTGGAGCGCTGTTTCCAGATAAGTAGGCGATCGAAGGCATTGTCATCTCCTAGCTTGCTCTACATAACCGTTTGGATTCTTCGACGCGCTGTCGTAGATTTGGTTTAAGATCTAAGCATGTAACGCGCTTAAATCCCTAAGAGAGCTATGAAATCAATCAATTCTGTGACGAAAAGCCTTTGCCTCAGCCTCATGGCTGCCCTGCTTGTTGTGGGTAGCTTTTTTGTGTCTGTTGCTCCGGCTGCTGCCGAGACCTACACGGTCAAAATGGGTGCTGATAACGGACTCCTGGTTTTCCAGCCTGCTAACCTGACCGTTAAGCCGGGTGATACGGTGAACTGGGTTGTCAATAAGGTTCCTCCCCACAACGTAATCTTCGACGACAAGGCAATTCCCGGCAAAGACAAGGCACTGGCAAAATCCCTTTCCCATCCTCAGCTTGAAATGGCTCCTGGTAAAGGCTATGAGTTGACGATCCCCAAAGATCTTGCGGCTGGTGAATACTCCTACTTCTGTGCTCCTCACCGGGGTGCTGGTATGGTCGGCAAATTAACGGTTGCAGGCTAACTGCACCAACGTGAATGGGACTATCTGCCGAATGGCAGTAGTCCCATTTTCTTTTTAAGGCTTAGCAATCCGGCATAGAAAGACTAGCCTCAGAGGACCATTGGTGTCATTGAACTTCTTACAAAACCGTATCGATAGAGGCAACCTGTTTGAAGAGACTGTCGCTCATCGCGCTGATAGCGATCGTATTCCTTATGACTCTGGTAGGTTCTCCTGCACAGGCAGCTAATTCCACGAATGGTGTGAAACTTTTCAACGCTAATTGTGCCGCTTGTCACACAGGTGGCAACAACGTTATCCTCGCTGAAAAAACCTTAAAAAAAGAAGCCTTAGAAAAGTATGGGATGGCTTCTTTAGATGCCATTACCACTCAAGTGACAAACGGCAAAAACGCCATGCCTTCCTTTCGTGGGCGGCTAAACGCGATGCAAATTGAAGAGGTTGCCACGTACGTTTTAGAGCAAGCTCAGAAAGGTTGGTGAACCGGAACCATTTGGTTTCAGGCTGACGCTTCTTGACCGCACCAGGGGATTACTTTCTAGCAATCTACCCTTGGATCAGCGTCTATGCGGAGCGAAGTGTAGTATTCTCGCTTCTAGCTGGCTATCAAGAAGGAAAAATTAGTGGTTCCTCTTCGTGACAATAACCCAACGAGTATTACTCCGTTTGTAACTTACACGCTAATCGCTGCAAACATTCTCGTCTTCGTGTATGAACTAAGCTTAGCGCCACCCCAGCTCGAGCAGTTCTTTCGGGTGTGGGCAGTTGTTCCTAGAGAGCTAACTGCCAGTTTTTCCGGTCAACTTGCTGCCCAACCGCTACCAGAGTGGCTTACTCTTTTCACGTCTCAATTTCTGCACGGTGGCTTTTTGCATGTCGCTGGTAACATGCTGTTTCTCTGGATTTTTGGCAATAATGTTGAGGATCGCTTGGGACACACTAAGTATTTAATTTTTTATCTTGCGTGTGGGGCACTGGCAGCACTAACCCAGTGGTTTTTCTCCTCTGGATCAGCCATTCCGTCATTGGGGGCGAGCGGCGCGATCGCAGGCGTGATGGGAGCCTACATTTTGCGCTTTCCCAAAGCAGAAGTCTTGACCTTGATTCCGCTCGGCTTTTTCTTTTGGACGTTTCGTGTGCCCGCCTTTGCCTTTTTAGGCTTTTGGTTTCTTCAGCAAGCACTGTACGGTCTAGCCAGTTTAGAGGCACCCATGAATATCGGTATGGAAAGCGGTGGCGTTGCGTACTGGGCACATGCAGGCGGTTTTGTGTTTGGCGCAGTTCTGGGTCCCCCACTGGGGTTGTTCTCGGACAAAACTAACCCACAGGCGTTTTAAGCCGTTTGCTTAGTCGATCGCGATGACCATTTGACAATTACTAAGTACTACAAGCTCATTTGCTTCTAGACGATCGCTGAATTGACCATCACGCTTGCGAGTTAAAATGAGCGCGACACTGCATGAGGCTTAACCATGCCCCGGTTTAACCCGTTTACGCTTCAGATGGAAGTTACTCGCATGTTTGAGCAGGGGCAATCTTTTTTTGCCGCGCTGAAAGTGCAAGATTGGCTGAAAGAGCGCCACGAAGACCCTGCCGCCTACGACATTTTGTTTCACCAAAGACCAGCACCACCTGGATCAGGTCAGGTAATGGTAATAGAAATTGAACTCCGCCGCAAAGATGGTCAGTCGGTTGATTCTTGGCTACAGGTAGAAGTGAACCGTCACGCCTAATGCTGAGGCGATCGCAACGATAAAGCCAGTCTTGCTCTTTGCGCTTGTTCAGCATGGCAACAACTTTGTGCCTGTTACGACACTCACTCTGTGGCTTTAAAATTACAATCGCTCAGATTTCCACGGGACTGGCGAGATTCGAGCCCTCGACCTACCGCTTAGGCGGCGGTAACAACGCCCTCTGTGAAGGAATTTTGAGTCATCATAATCGTCCTTCGCTGTAAATTGATGGTTTCAGATCTGCGCTCGCTTGAGCAAAAGACGATCGTCTAGCACCATAAGTAGAAGCGATCGCTCTCTGGCATTCGGATTGTTGCCTTTGGGCACATTACCTTCTGGGAACACCCGTTTTCCCATCGGGCGCTGGAGACGATTGGCTTTGTGCTCCTCCAGCGTGTGGAGGTCGTCCAAGTGTTGCAAAAACAGCAAGTAGGTGAACCGCTCAATCACCTCTAGCGGGTTCGAGATGCCACCAGACCAGAAGGCATTCCAGATGGTGTCAATTTGCGATCGCAGCTCACCAGTAATCATCCGCTTTCCTTTGCTTTGGGCTGGTTCAGCCCAAGTGTTCAACCGAGTGCATCAGAACGATTGTACCCAGTCGGTTCAAAGAAACAGGAAAGACTCCAGCAAGAGGGGAGTACCGTCGCCAGCAAAAGCCTTTATGGCTGTGGCGATCGAGCCTGTGAGCCAAACGAAGTTTAGTTTTCGACCCTTAACCCAGAGAAAGCGGCACTTCTGCGGTCTTGAGCAGTTAGCCACGATCGTCTGCCGACTCCACCCAGAGCGGTGAAGTAGCAACCAAGCAGCCGAAAGGAAGCAAGGAAGCGATCGTCGTAGCGGAGACATAACGAAAGATTTAGCGGTAGTGCATCAGACAATGGTGGGGTAAGTTACGAGATCGTGCCACGTCCAAAGCTGGTGGGTTAAGCCTGCTCGTTGCGCTACGGTCGTCTGCAAGCGGCGATGTTGCCAAATCCACTTGCCATAACTCACCACTCATCGCGTCGTCACCTGCGTTTGCTCCCAGCGCTGGCCAACCTTGTGCTGTCGGCGCTGCCAGCGTCCGGTTTGTGGTCGAACCATCCCCTTGGTGCGCTCTCAGCGTTGGGTCTTGTCTTTGCCAAGATGGTGCAAAAGTGCGGGAGGCAAGACTCGTTCCTAACCGCCCCCATCA
>JACMKO010000196.1 GCA_014380065.1 Leptolyngbya sp. ES-bin-22
AGTAGCCGTCATGGGTCGGTTCTCTGGGGGAGATGGCGGACGAGCAGCGATCGAGTCAGAAGAGCGGGTCGCTGAAGGCTTCAACGGCTTTGGTTCAAAACGTTTCAGCGCCCATTGAAAAATGAGTCCCAGCAAACCCAGCGGCAGCACCAACCGCAGCCACCAGGGAAGCGCCTTGGAGGTTTGGGCAAAGGGCGACGTGTCTGGCTCGTCAGTCTGCACAACAGAAATCATGGGTGCAGGCTTAAAAGCATCCACAACAGCGGTGGCTTCGGCTGTCTTAGCATCGGCAATGGCTGACTGTCCGGCTGCGGCAGTTGCCAAACCAAGGAAGGAACTGGCGGCTAAAGCTGGGGCTTTTTTGTAGGCATAGCCACGTGGCTGAGCGTAGGGGTAGAGCGGATCATCGGGCAACGCTTCGTGCATCACCACCAGTTTGACGACGCGGGCTTTGTTCTGGTTGACGACCTGGCTGGCGATCGCATACCCAATGCCGTCCGTGCTCAATTGCCGCATTACCGTCGCGGTATCATCGTCCTCAAGCTGCACGGCATTCGCTCCAACGGTCAATCCCTCCGACTGAAAAATTCCGTAGCGGCTGAGGGCAAGGCGGGTATCACTCGTGAAGGGGCGATCGACCACCCGAATTACACCTGGAGACCCGCCCACGTCTGACCAGTCGGTAATGTTACCCCGCAGAATTTGGATAAACTGCTCAACAGTCAGATTGCCTTTAAAGGGATTGTTGCTTCCCACCAAAACCGCAATGCGTTCCTGACTGAGCGGCATTTCGACCAGCCCGTTTGCCTTTTCTGCTTCAGTGAGCGGGCGACCAATCGCCGCTAAATCAATCTCATCCTTGAGCAACGATTGCAGCGCAGCATCCGTACCCTGAGCGTCAAGCTCCACCTGCGTACCCGGAAACTCCTGCTGATAGCGTTCCTTCAGGCGTTGGTTGATCAGAGCCATGCTGCCGTCGCCATCAATGCGCACCGTCGTTTGATCGGGTACGTTACTCGGCAGGGGAAAAGTCGGCAAAGATAGGGTTGGATCAGGAGCCGCGATCGCAGCCTGCGTCATGATCAGAGGCGTAGAGACGACGACTAACAGTACAGCGTTGAGGATGAAGCGAACCGTTTCTGGAAGCATAGAGACCTCGGACGGTGAAAGTGCGAGAGGAAGCTGTCCACATTCTTTGGGAAAAGGCACGAATTCATAGGTACTCTCCAACACATTTCCGTCGTAACCTTTGAATAATTCAGCATGACGCACAGATTTTGGTAGTCATTTCGGTGTTTGAGCTTGCAGACGCAGTTTTTGCGATCGGAGAGCTGATTGTCGCAGAACATCGTTATGCGCCTTCAACCCAGGCAATGATCCCAAAAAGGAGAAACAGTAGTCCTCCTAGACCTGTGATAAGCCTTGCTGAAAGGTGTGCTGCTAGTAGTCGCCCACTCACCACTGCGATCGCGGCACAAATGGCATGTCCTACAATTGCGCCTGCCGTCACCCCCCAAGGGTTATTAGCGGCTGCTAGTGCAATCGTGGCAAACTGTGTGCGATCGCCCCACTCTCCCATAAACGTCAGCGCAAACGACTGTAGAACAATACCTCGCCTTCCCACGAGCGTACCAGCCTGCTCAATCGTCTCTTGCGCTTCCTTCACGTCCTCACAAACAGCCATACTGGACATCTGGCTGGCATCGTACAGCAGCTTGAAGCCAAAGCCGACGAACAGCACGATTTCAGCAATGTGGAGCGGTGTTTTGGGCAACAGCGAAACGACCTGTCCCATGAGCACCGACAGCACAGTCATTGCCGCCAACGCTGCGATCGCGCCGACAAACACCAGTCGGCGCGAGTGCCGCATCGCCAAAAGCATCGCGATAAAAAACGTTTTATCGCCCAATTCCGAGACTGTAATTAGCAGTAATCCTGCTGTAAAGGCTGACAACATTGGCTCAAGCTCCTTAGGTCTTAATGACCTCTGAGTGAGCTTGATGAGAACCATGACAGCTTCACCAAGCTCACAGTTAATGTGAACTCAGTGAAGGTCTCGCTTGCAAATAGCGGTTAGTGTTTAGTGGTTAATGGCTAACGATGCTCCGAACGCTAATCACTAAAAACCATCAACTAAAAACTGTAATTTGTCATCTGAGCCAGGCTCATCACCAGTATGTTGACTCAAATGGGCTGGCAATCAACCAGCAGCTACTCCCCTTCAAACATTAGTATTGTACAGGCTTCCCGGACTTCCAGCAATCCAGGGAATCACTTAGGGACACAGATTAAATAAGATCGAATTTCTCGCGTAGGGGCATGGCAGTGCCCATTAGTGTCAAGTTAAGAAAAAGAAGCCAGAGTCAAGGGGGCTTTCAGGGCGCGTTAGGCTGAGGCTAGCCGCTTTCCACACAGTGCCATGAGCCAACAGCGTCGCGGGAATCCTGATTTACGCCGAGCCGTTACCGCCCCTGCTCCCAGCAATGAGGCACTCGAAGCCCGACTGCGCGATTGGGTCAGTCCCGGTACGTTTGCCAGCCTCAAAACGGTGCAGGACAAGGGTCGACACTTACGCGACCGGGTGCTGACGTTGCCTGTGATGGCAGCGATTGTGTTGAGTCTGGTGTCTCGGCAAATCAGTGGGTTGAGCGAAGCCTTGCGGGTGCTAGAGCAGGAGGGACTGCTGTGGGCAGAGGCGCAAGCCGTGAGCAAACAAGCGTTGTCCGACCGCCTGCGCACGTTGCCTGCGAGTCTCTTCGCACAACTGTTTGAGCAGGTATTAGCACGTCGGCAAGCCCAACCACGCACAGAAGTGGAAGTGTTGCCCGCCCACTGGCAGACCGTCCAACAACAGTTTGGTGTGGTATGGTGCGCCGATGGTTCCACCTTAGAGTCGTTGGCGAAAAAACTCGCGACCCTCGAACAACATGCTTCCGGCTTAGGTGGCAAGATGATGATGGTCGTCGAAGCGTTTTCGCGCTGTCCCGTGGCTGCTTGGTATAGCGTTGATGCTTACGCCCATGACCAGCGATGGAATGACTGTCTCCTGGAGCGCTTGCCCCAGGGTGGGTTACTCCTGTTTGACTTAGGCTTCTTTAATTTTGCCTGGTTTGATGCCTTCACACAGGCAAACAAGTATTTCCTCACCCGGTGGAAGCAGAAAACTGCAGGCAAGGTGCTGCGGGTGCTGCGTCAAGGTCCCCGGTATCGGGATGAACTCTTGGTCTTGGGGGTGTACCGCTCCAATCCTTGCAGCTATCCCCTGCGGCGGGTCTCGGTACAATGGGGCACCACCTGGCATACCTACCTCACCAATGTCCTCGACCCAGAGCGGTTATCGGCACAACAGGTGTGTGATCTCTACGCCCAACGCTGGCGGATTGAAGAGGCGTTTTTGCTGACGAAGCGCTTGCTCGGTTTAGCCTACTTGTGGGTCGGTGGCAGCAATGGTGTCCAGATCCAACTCTACGCTACCTGGATCTTTTATGCTGTGTTGATGGACCTCTGTGCTGATGTTGCCGTAGCGTTGCGCCAACCCTTAGAACGCATTTCCGTCGAAATGGTCTTTCGCTCGCTGTATCATTTTAGTCGGGCACGGCAACAGGGACGGGCAGAAGCCTTGCTGCCGTTTTTAGTGCAATTTCACCACTCCTTTGGCTTAGTGAAAGCCCAGCGACAGCGGCAGCGAAGGCGGCAGGCACAAGCGCTTGACATCTGGGCTGAAACCTTAAGTTGACACCAATGGGCATTGCCTTGCCCCTACCCAGCGATTGGATCTGTAGCCGTCATGCTTTAGATTGGTATAACTTTCCTTAAAGCTCTCTGG
>JACMKO010000197.1 GCA_014380065.1 Leptolyngbya sp. ES-bin-22
CGGGTAGAACCGCCGACCAGAACCACTTCATCGATTTGACTGGGACTCAGGTTGGCATCGCGAATCGCTTGCTTGACAGGGTTCCGCACCCGACCGATCAAATCGCTGCACAAGCCTTCAAACTGCGATCGGGTCAGCCGGGTTTCCAGGTGTTTAGGACCCTCTTCTGTTGCAGTGATAAACGGCAAATTAATATCGGTGACAGTAACACCCGATAGCTCAATTTTTGCTTTCTCGGCGGCTTCGCTGAGGCGTTGCAGTGCCTGACGATCGCGCCGTAAATCGACTCCTTCTGTTTCTAAGAATTGCTCTGCCAGCCAGTCCACAATCTTTTTGTCAAAGTCATTACCGCCGAGCTGCGTATCGCCGCTGGTTGCTTTGACTTCAAACACGCCATCGCCCACATCCAGAATAGACACATCAAAGGTGCCACCACCCAGATCAAAAACGAGAATGGTTTGGCTCTCGCGGCGATCGAGTCCATACGCTAAAGATGCAGCGGTTGGCTCATTTAAGATGCGTTTGACCTCCAGCCCAGCGATCCGTCCGGCATCGCGTGTTGCCTGTCGCTGAGAGTCGTTGAAATACGCAGGCACGGTAATCACGGCATCGGTGACAGGTGCGCCCAGATAACGGCTTGCCTCATCTACCAGCTTCAGCAGCACCATCGAAGCAATTTCTTCGGGGGAAAATTCTTTTTGCAGGCGGGGACATTTGAGCTTGATGTTGCCCATGTCGTCTTTACGCACGGTGTAGGGCACCCGCTTCGACTCTGGGCTAAGTTCTGCATACTTACGCCCGATGTAGCGTTTAACTGCATAGAACGTGTTTTGCGGGTCAGAAATTGCCTGCCGTCGTGCCAGTTGACCCACTAAACGCTCACCATCTTTGCTGAAACCGACCACGGATGGAGTGGTTCGCATCCCTTCGGCATTGGCAATCACGACTGGCTTGCCGCCTTCCATCACAGCGACAACTGAGTTGGTTGTTCCCAGGTCAATGCCGACTACCTTGCCCATGCGTGTCTGATCTCCCGTAAGCTGCTTGCGCGACGTACTTTTACTGATACGTTATGTTGAGTTTATTCTATCGTGCCGATGCAGCAGACCCCGTAATTGCTGTAATGAAGGTTCTGGGCGATCGTCTAAGCTGCTTGAGATAGTTGTAACTGATTTGGAGTCTATGGTTACAGAGCGCAAGCACTGGTTTCAAACTGTCTTTCAAATTAAAGGCTCAGTCATTCCATCGGTTTTGGGGCGCACCATACTTTGCGGTCTGTTTGGAGTGGTCATTTCCGTCTTGTTTTACCTTGGGCAACCGGTAGCTATGCCAACGTTAGCTAGCTTGATCCCTAATATTGTGCTGGGGCTGCTGCTCGTCTTTCGGACGAATACGGCATATGAGCGCTTTTGGGAAGGTCGTAAATGTTGGGGCACGCTGATCAATACGGTGCGTAACCTGGCACGGCAACTGTGGTTGGCGATCGTGGTCTCAACGCCAGAAGCACGCGCTCAAAAGATTGTCATTCTGCGGATGTTGGTTGCCTTTTGCGTTGCCACCAAGCTGCATTTGCGGCAGGAAGCCATTAATGAGGAATTAAGCGCACTCCTGCCA
>JACMKO010000198.1 GCA_014380065.1 Leptolyngbya sp. ES-bin-22
GAAGAGCGCCTCATATACGTAGCCGATCGCCTGTGGATTGAGATCGTCGATTTGGGTTTCCAAAAGGGCGATCGACTGAAGAGGGGTGTGAGGTGAGTTTTGAGTTTTGAGTTTTGAGTTTTGAGTTTTGAGTAGCGCCGCTTCGCTAGAGAGTTTTGAGTGTTGAGTTTTGAGTGGCTGCTGAGTGCCGTCTGTTTCACCGATCCACAAGCGCAAAATGTTTGGCAGGGGCAAACTGATCGAGCCTGCACCCAGTCCCACGCGTAGCAGCGTCATCGTGGGTGGTGAGCCGAACCCAGCAGCTAATGTCGTGGCGATCGCGGCTCCTGTTGGAGTGACCATCTCGCGATCGATGCCGTTGCTATAGATAGGCACCTGACGTAGCTCAAATAGCTTCAGCACCGCAGGCGCAGGCACAGGCAGGCGACCGTGAGCTGCTCGAATCGTACCGCCACCTGCGGGCAAGGGCGAACAATAGAGGCGATCGATCCCCAACCAATCCAGCCCTAAGCAGGTGCCGACAATATCGACGATCGCATCCGTTGCCCCCACTTCATGGAAATGGACCTGCTCAGGAGGCACTCCGTGGATGGCACCTTCTGCTTCTGCCAGTTTACGAAAGACGGCTAAACTCCAGGCTTCTGCTCGTGCTGGCAGTTCAGCAGCTAGAATCAAGCGCTCAACTTCGGGCAAGTGGCGCACCAATTCGTGATGGCTGCGGTCAGTACGAGCGTGAGGAGCGGCAGCATGACTGTAGCTGTGACTGTGATCATGCGCCTGTAGGTCATCAGTTTCAGTTGCAGCAGCCTGTTCTGTAGGAGAATGGTTAGGGTGAGGACTGGCGTGATGCGCTGTTTTTATGGGGGCGATCGCGCCAGTCTCACCGTGTACAGAAGCATCAATCACAGCAGCAGCGCTCAAATCCACATGGACTTTTGTTGCCTGCTGCCCGTTGCGCTGTACCCGCTCCGCCCACAGGCGATATTCCTTGTCAATGCCCAGCCGCCTGAGGGCTTCGCTCAAATAATCCAGCGGCACTCCTGCATCGACCAGCGCACCCAGGCACATATCGCCTGCAATGCCAGTGGGACAGTCTAAATAGGCAATCTTAGTCATCGATTAAGAAGGTCAGGCGTTAATTGTTGAAGGCAAAATAGTGGTCATCAGTCGGCGGTCAACTCGAAACTCGTAACTTATCCTTCATCCTTCATCCTTTCCTCCTTCATGTCTACTCTTTTTACGCTTCATCCTGATAATCCACAAACGCGGGTTATTGACCAAATTGTGACGGCACTGCGGGATGGTGCTGTCATGCTGTATCCCACCGATACTGTGTATGCGATCGGCTGTGATCTCAATTCTAAGAGTGCCATTCAGCGCGTGCGGCAAATCAAGCAACTCTCAAACGACAAACCGCTCACCTTTCTTTGTCCATCGTTGTCCGACATTGCTCAGTATGCCCTAGTGAGCGATTCGGCATACCGCATTATGCGACGGCTGATTCCAGGACCCTACACGTTTTTGCTGCCGACGACTAAACTGGTGCCCAAACTGGTGATGAATCCCAAACGCAAGGCAACGGGCATTCGCGTGCCTGATCATCCGCTCTGTTTAGCGCTGACCACTGCACTGGGCAATCCTATTATTTCGACTTCTGCCCATTTTATTGACGAGGATGCTAACAGTGCCGCCAGAGCAGAGCAGGATATTTCGCGCTTTGAGCTGTTTGATTGTCTGGAAAAGCTGGTTGATGTCATTATCGATAGCGGCACCGAGCCAGGGTATCAGGTTTCAACCATTTTGGATTTAACCACTGAGGAACCGATTATGGTGCGGCGCGGTCTAGGATGGGAAGCTGCGGCGACCTGGGCAGTAGAAGCAGGCTAAACCAACTGGCTAAACTGTCCACTAGAGGCAGCAGGGAATTATGACGTTTCTGAGTGGACGATCGCACGTGGCGAACCATTACCCGCTGATGGGTGTAGGCTAAATCAAGAACGGTTGATGGCATGTTACTTGCGACACGGAATCCGAGCGTTTGGCTGACCACCTGAAAAAGTGACATATCCCGACCCGTCTCGACCCGTAGCGGCTTATTTTCTATGTGTAGATGGAAGTGCTGGTGAGGGAGTGATGCCTTTTAAGCTTTGAGTGTTGAGCGAATCATTCAACTCAAAACCCAAAACTCAAAACTCTCTAGCGTAGCGGCGCAAAGCGCTACTCAAAACTCAAAACGCCCCCTGCCTAATCTACTGTTCTCGTCCCTGTGCACTACCAAGCATGAACTTCGACTCAACCTCCCGCCCCCTAGCGGCAGCTTCGGCAAACGTAGCTCCCACAGATGCCATCGCTGTGACCGCTCAGCCACATCCTGATCTTCGGGATGAGCCAGATCACGATCCGACGTTGGCAACAGCCAGAAACACAGGCGACTTACTGGATATTCCAGCGCTGACGCTGATCCTGTCGCGGGAACTCCGTGCCGATGTCAGTGTGCCTGGTGATAATATCGAGCGACTCTCCAACCGCATTGCCACTGAAGTTGACCGCATTTGTCATAAAAGCGGACGCATTCAAACCTCTGGCAGAGTGCGATCGTGGCAACTCTCACTTGCCCGCCATCGTCTGCAAAAGTGCCTGAACTACTATCAGCTTGGCTCGCGGCGAGGACGCGTGGAACTGCACAGCACTCTCGGCTCCATGATCTATCGCCACATTGCGCCTAGCCGGATGCAGCTTGGGTTTCAGGCGCGCTACAGCCTGGTCGAAGATTTTTTGCAAGGGTTTTATACCGAATCGCTCAAAGCCTTTCGGCGCGAAAACGAGCTGCCAGAAGACTACCAACCCCGTACACGGCTGGAGTTAGCCGAATACATGGCGTTTACTGAGCAGTACGCCAAGCGCCGCATTTCACTGCCAAATGGACATAGCCAGCAATTAGTTGTACTGCGTGCCCAACGCTTTGGGCAACGCCAACCCCTGGAAGTGTCGATCGACATTGAGCAGGCATTGGAGTCGCCCAAAGGAGAGGATGCCGAGACGAACAATCGCTCTCCCCTGGCTCATCAGTTGCGCGAACGGATGGTTGCCGATGCGGTGGATGCACCCTCGGAGGCAGTGCTGCGCGATCGCGTGATTGCCGAACTCATGCAGTATTTAGAATCACAAGGACAAACCGACTGCGTTAACTACCTCACCCTCAAACTGCAAGACCTCTCCGCGCCCGAAATTGACGATGTGCTGGGGCTTTCTGCCCGTGAGCGCGACTATCTACAGCAGCGCTTCAAGTATCACGTCGAGAAATTTACCCTTTCCCAAAACTGGAAGCTGGTACACCAGTGGCTCGGAGCGGATATTGACCAAAACTTGGGGCTATCGACTCAGCACTGGCAACGTTTCCTCAGCCAACTATCGCCCGAACAGCGACAGCTATTAACGCTCAAGCAGGCGCAGACCACCGATCAAGACATTGTGAAACAACTGAAATACACGCCCAAGCAACTGCAAAAACGTTGGGGACAGCTCCTAGAACTTGCACGACAAACGCGCAATCAGAACTAGGAGGCGTTCGATGTAACGTCCTCGCTGCCTAAACTTTGAATTTTGCGGGTTGAGTCGTTTCGGTGTTCCTAATACGGTAGGAGCAATTAGCCTTTGGCACTTTTCTATGCCCCACGAAAGCGCCCACTCTGAACGTCACTCTAGTATATTGCAACCCCGATCGCTCCAATGGCTTCCTCTGATCACGGCTGGGGGCTACTTCCTAACGGCGATTTTGTGGGTTTTCGTATCCGATCGGCTGTTAGCCACCTTCACTCAAGATGCAGCAACGCTAGGCTCTCTGCACAGGATGAAGGATTCGCTCTTTCTTTGTGCCACCACAGGGATATTGTATTGGTTTCTACGTCGATCGCTCCGCACCCTACAGCAAACAGAAACGAAACTGCAACACAGCGAAGAGCGCTTTCGTCTGGTGCTGCAAAATATGCCCGTGATGCTCGACGCGTTTGATGAGCAGAACAAACTGATCGTCTGGAACGAGGAGTGTGAGCGAGTAACAGGCTTTAGCGCGGCAGAAATGATTGGTAATCCTCAGGCAATGACGCTGCTTTACCCAGAGGCAACCTATCGTCAACACATGCTTGCTACTTGGGCAGAACGGGGGAATGACTACCGCGATTGGGAATGGGAGATGACTCGTAGCGATGGCAGCGTGAAAACCGTTGCCTGGTCAAACATTTCTGGGCGCTTTCCCATTCCTGGCTGGAGGTCTTGGGGCATTGGGGTGGATGTCACCGATCGCACCCAGAGCGAAGCCAATCTACGTGTGCGCAACAAGGAACTGTCAACGCTTCACAGAATTTCAGAAATCACGCTCCAGCAGCAATCACTCAAAGCTGCCTTTCAAGACATAGTGAAGGAGATTAGCGCAGCGACCGAGTTTCCCATCATTGCGATCGAGCTATACGATGCGGCTCGTCAAATGATGGTCTTTGAGGGCACAGAGGGGATTCCCGTGCCGCCGGATGGCAAGCCCATTGAGGTGCCAATCAGCCAGACATCCTCTGGCACCGTTGTCCAGACAGGGCAAATGCTTGTCAAGACCTACGATCCCCAAGAGCCGAAGCAGTGCGACTCCAATGAATCACTTAGCAAATTGGGGCTTAAAACCTTTATCTGTGTGCCAATGACGGTCAATGAAACGACGATTGGTGTGCTGAGTCTGGCGCATCCTGACGTGGTGCAAACGGAGGAAGACTTTTTGCAATGGCTGACCAGCCTCGCAAACTATCTGGCGCTGTTGACCGATCGTAAATGTGCTGAAACTGCTTTGCGGGAAAGTGAAGCACGCTTTCGTCAGGTGACGGAAACCATTAACGAAGTCTTCTGGATCTGTTCGGCGGATAAAAAGCAGATTTTTTACGTCAGCCCTGCCTATGAGCAAGTTTGGGGACGGAGCCGCCATGAGGTCTACGAGCATCCACGATCGCTGCTCGACACCATTTATCCAGATGATCTGGAGCACGTTAGAGCGAGTCTTGCTCGTCAAACTGAGTCCGCGTCCCAGTTTGAGTACCGCATTGTCAAACCTGATGGTTCCATCTGCTGGCTGGTCAACCGCTCGTTTCCAGTACGCGACGCAGCCGGAGAGATTTATCAGACCATAGGTGTTTCACGAGACATTACGGAATACAAGGAAGCCGAAATCGCCCTTAGAGCAAGTGAAGCGCAGTTTCGCTCGTTGAGTGCTTGTTCGCCCGTTGGTATCTACCTGGCAAATCCTGAAGGACGTAGCACCTATACCAACCCGCGCTGTCAGGAAATCTTTGGCTTCACGCTAGAAGAGTCCCTTGCCAGCGGATGGGCAAGTCGGGTGTATCCAGACGATCGCGAGTGGCTTTTCCGGGCGTGGTTCACCGCCACAGCGGCAGGCAAACCCTTTATTTCAGAGTATCGAGTCCAACCGCGTGATGGCATTGTGCGGTGGGTGCAGACCCGCACGGCTCCGATGCATTCTCATGAAGGCAATCTGACAGGGCATGTTGGCACGATCGAAGATATCACCGATCGCAAGCTGGCAGAGCAACAAATTTACACGCTTAACCAAACGTTGGAGCAGCAAAACCTGGAGTTGGAAGCATTGGTTGAGCAGCGCACCGCTGAACTTATGACCTTCATCAACACGCTACCCGACTACATTTTTGTCGTTGAGCGCGACACAATGCGAATGCCCTTCTGTAATGACCGGCTTGCTCATCTCACTCCTTGGGAAAGCCGCCATCAAGTTGCAGGTAAAACCATTTTTGAGTGTTTTGCACCCGACCTTGCTGCAACGTTTGCCGAGCAAAACCGTCAGGTTTTTGAAACTGGCGAAACGCTGCATTTTCAGGAAACCTACACGACACCTCTAAACACATTGACGTTTGACACCTACAAAATTCCGCTCAAAAAGCCAAACGGGGACGTATACGCCCTCATCGGCACCTCTCGCGACATCACAGAATTAGTAGACACGCGTCAAAAAGTCGTCGATCGCACCGTACAGCTTGAAATGGTTAACCGCGAGTTAGAATCCTTTTCCTATTCGGTTTCTCACGATTTACGTGCGCCGTTGCGGGCGATTGACGGGTTCAGCCGCGCTTTGGTTGAAGACTACGCCGTGCAAATAGATGATGTAGGACAAAATTATCTGGAGCGCGTGTGCGCGGCAA
>JACMKO010000199.1 GCA_014380065.1 Leptolyngbya sp. ES-bin-22
AGATCAAACGCAAATCCCTGCCAGCCATTGCCAAAGCCATTGGGCTCGATAACCAACAAAACTTGCATCACTTTTTGAGAAACGGTATGCTTCCTGCTGCCAACGCCTTAACTGTCTTACTTGATCTATACGATTGCTAGAGAGAGGCTATGCAGTTCGTCGCAGTGCAGGCAGAATGTAAAGCCAAAACAAGGCTGAGGGCAACAGCCAGGGCAAGAGAACCGAGGCAGAAACGTAGCTTTGCAGACCGATCGCGCTATACACAATGGTGCCGCCACCACTTAACCACGCCAGCGTTTGCCGTTGACTGTGCTTCTTGCCAATCAGCAATAGGGACACGCCCTTACCCGTAATGATTGCAACACCAATCAGCCAGAGATCAGGAATCCATAGTAGTTTGTGTTGGGTGAGGAGGTGATGCACCGTATAAGCATGGGCGGCTGCGCCTGGAAAAACTTGCGATCGTAGCGTTTGATGATTCTGCTCTGTCTGGTTTTTGACAGAACGCCAGTAGCGAACTGCCAAGGGAACTGGAAAGCTATCATCTGCCTGGTCATAGCCACCAGAGCCAATAATCACAACCTGTGCCTTTAATGCCGTGAGCCTTGTGTCTTCCAGGGGGCGCTCCAGAAAATCCCAGGCTGCGAGAGAGCGATACACCCTTTTTGGCGGTAGGGAAAAGTCAATGATGGGTTGCAGGCTCAGGGGAAATTGAGGTTGCTTCAAAAATGCGAGCGTTTTGCTGCCATCGTTCAATTGCTCAAGATATTGTCTGGCTCGGCTGTGCAGGCTCATTACAGGGTTGCTTTGGGGCTGTGGAGCCGCCGGATCAGACCGCAGCGTTTGCGCGAGGGCAAGTTGATAGGCGAAGGGACAGGTTTCTCGGCAATCCGGCTGGTCGGGCAGCATCACATTCCAGCCCACAAAGTCAATGTTTCCTTGCAAAATCCAATTGGGTTGGGCAATGGCAGGCGTGACGCGGATGGGCTGCCCCGCATCGTTTTGGCGGGTTGCAAACACAAGCCACGTCTGTTGCTGAATAGCGGCTTGCACCGCTGTTGACAGGGTTGTATCTTCCTTGGTGGAACCGTCCAGCAGATAATCCACGCCCACGACACCCACCCGCAGTTGCCGCAGGCGATCGACTAATTCTGCTAAGTACGCTCGGCTCATCGGCTTGACTTTGTAAGCATCAATGCCTTTCCGGTCGATCGATGCCTGGTCAATTTCCAGTAGGGTCACGGGGGGGGAAGCCGCTGGCGGAAACTGATGAGTGGTTTGCCGATAAACTGCCTGACTCCAGTAACGCCCTTCTGACAGCAACTCCTGGACGGGTGCCATCAAACTGAGCAAGGAGACGGTGCTAATCGCGATCGCCTCCCAGCGAGTGGGTCGCCACTGCTGCCAGGTACGCTTCAGCGCTGACGGCTCCATGCGAAACAAGCGCACTTTAGGGTCAGGATGCCGAAACAGAGAGGGGATGAGATGAGCCGAAGGATAGGCAATATTTTCTCTGGCAAGATAGTGGCAAGCCTCCAGAACGGCAGCGTGAACATCGTTGAAGCCAATTAAGCTGTGGCAGAACTGCTCTAAAAATTTGTGTGCCACTGCATCCTGGATCTGCTCACGCATCACAACGACCTGGGGTAAACCAAGTCGAATCAGGGATTCTGCAATGTGCAGCCCACAGCACGAGTTGAAGACTGCCAACTGCAAGCCCCGCTGCTTGGCAAAACAGAGCTGTGGCTCGATTTCACTCATTGCCAGCGTTGTTTGGGGGGCAAGCTCCAATTTACCGCCCGTGTTCGCTTCTTCGTTGCTGTGTCCGGCAAAAAAGAGGATATCCCAACCGCGCTCATCGGCGATCGCGTTCGCAATGCGTTGCTTCTCAGACATTTGGGTGCCGTTGTTGGCAGCGGCTGGAACTGTTTGGCAGTGAACGAATTCAATTTCGGCGACGGGATGAAGCGATCGCAGAATTTTTTGATCCAGCCCATGATTCAACTCTGGAGCCGCTGCGAAAATTGCCAGAATGCGAATTTTGCCGCGCCGAGGCGAGCTTACAGAGGTGGTTGGGGTAATTTGCGTCGTGCAGGTGCGGGCAATGCGAACCGTGCCGAGGGCAGTATCTTTGGGCACCAGCTTCCAGGTTTCCCAGGGCAAACGCGCCAGAGAAAGCGGGCTACACTCCAGCAGAATCGTCACAGGAGCAATGTCAATGGTTTCTTGCCGTAAACGGGTTTGCGCCGCCTGCTCTACCGCTTGCTGAATGGCTTCACGGATTCCGATCAACTCTGGTTGCCCTAACCAGCGGTCAAATTCATGCAAAAGCGCTGTTTCTGCAATCCGGAGTTCCTGATCCCAGTCGTAGCTAATTGGTGTGCCGCTGCCGCTTTTGCTGCCGACCCGCGCCCGCGTTTGTAGTTCATACCGTTTGAGGTAAATTTGCTGCCAGTTCTGGTGTCGCTCAGCCAGCGCCTCTGGAACACTCAACGTGGCTGAAAGTTCCTGCCCAGAGGGATGGAATAAATCAAACACGCAGAATTGGTCAACCTGTCGAACTTTGAGCCGAAGTGGCGATCGCAATAACATCATGCGTGTCCAGGGTCACAAACAAAGGCGGGTAGCGTGATGGGAAGCCCGTTGGGAGCCGAAATCGTGGCGGTGAATGCTTCATTCTGGTCGCCCTCCACCAATATGTAGAGGTAGAGATCGGTCGCGTCTAATACCACTTCTGCTAAAACCGTCGTCGTACTGATCTGGAGCTTAGTACCCAGAGGCAGCACCGTTCCAGGCTGAGCGACCAAAATTAACAGTAGCGCCCACTCCTGAACTGGGTTGACTCCTGTTTGCTCTGTCTCGTCCGGTGCCACCAGCCAGGTGATGGCACAAAGCTGAAAGCCTGTTTCTGCAAGCGTCACAGAGGCATAGCGAGCTTGTTGTGGAAGCTCAATCCCTTGACGCTCCATCAGGTCTTGAAGTGCAGCCTCCACTTTTTCGGACGATCGCCGCATCGCGATCGCGGGTGACACTATGCGTGGCATTGACCAGGCAAGCGCTTGAGCCGTTTCATCCAATGCATCCCACGACCATTGCCAGACATTCATGATCTGGTGGCTGGTTTGAGTCAACAATGCAGTCAAGCGATCAGTGATTGCCGCTGTTTGTGCCGGTCTGGTGTGTAACAAGTACAGCAAATTTAGCAGGGGTGGGGTGGTTAGCAACGTGGCTCCCTGCTCCCACGTCAGCACTTGCGGTAGTTCAGCCTCGGCATCGAGTTGAGGCAACAACCGGGCTAATGCTTCTCGCGTGCTTGCCTGCTGGAGCGATCGGGAGGCTGAAGCCACTGGCAGAGGCAGGGTGATGGGATCAAGAAAGCGCAGATAAAACAACAGATGCGTTGAATCAGGATCAAACCAGTCCAATGGCAACTGATAGTGCCAGTGATGATCCGGTTGCAGGCTGGCAGTCTGCTGCTGAAGCAACTGGTCGTAGCGCAAACAACCACGTAAAATGGTTTGCTCCTGTTCTTCCTGCACTTCCAACAGCACATACAGGTGGGCGGCAAATTCAGGCAAATCAACGACCGCTCTGGGGACTGTCACAACTTCCTGTGCCACACTTTCGGTCACAAGCAAGCAGAGGGTAAAAGCACCCACTTTCAGGTTGCAGACAGCCTCCAACACGCTGGCATACTGGGGTTGTAAAGCCGAGCACAGG
Organism: Leptolyngbya sp. ES-bin-22; assembly: GCA_014380065.1. Lineage (GTDB taxonomy): Bacteria > Cyanobacteriota > Cyanobacteriia > Leptolyngbyales > Leptolyngbyaceae > Stenomitos. The sequence continues at coordinate 3,721 of JACMKO010000199.1, forward strand.
TCTTGCTGAATGGGCAGATCTGAGGTTCGCTCCTGGAGCCACTGCACAAAGCTGCACAGCGCCAATCCATTCAGATAGGTGTGCCATTGCTGTATCTCAGTGATCGCCAAACGGCTTATCCGCAACGCCTGGTCAAAATGCTCTGGCTCCAACGGCAGAATCGCTGTTTGCAATGTTTCTAAATCCATCAATAAAGCAGTTGTATCAATTTGAGAACTCATAGGGACTCCTTCTAATGCTTGTAGCCAGCGCTTCGGTGGTTGTTGGTTGTTGGTTGGTTGTTATTAGTCTCAGCGAGTATGGTTTCAACATGGGACAACCGATCGCTAATAAGTAGTTGGGTGTACTTAAACTAAAGATTGTTTCGGGGCGGGCGGGGGGGGAACCCCCTGCCTGGGGTAGGGCCCCAAACCCCTTTTTTACCCTTAATGATGGCTATTTACTGATCTAAGCCTTAAGCCGCTGAATTCATTTCTTGTTCATGCAGAATCTGGCGCAAGTGTTGAGCATACAAGCTATCCATTGAGCGATTTCGGCTCGTGTTAATCTCTGTGAGGGCGGCAGCAAAAACGTGTTCATCGACAAACACGCCCACCTGATGCATCAAATTCTTTAGATAATCTGGCAAGACCGGGAAAGCCGTAAGCTTTAGATCTCGAATTCTCTCCAGGATGCGGTTTAGCAGTGCTTCGAGCGTGCGCTGTCGGATGCTGGTCAACAACTCTTTGGGATTAAGAATGCGGCTGACTTGAGATTGATTCGTCATGCCCAAGTGAGCGGCAATCTGTCCTTGAGATTTGCTTTCAAAGTAGAGCAGACGCAGGGCGGGTTTGACCTGATGGGCAAGGTGAGCATACCGAGGGCGTTGTTTGAGGGTTTGCACACGATCGCCAATACCATCCCGAATCCCCTGATCGAGACAATGCAACAGTTGTTCGTAGCAAAATGCCTGTAACTCTGAGCGTTCGGTGGCTTCTGGATCGTTGGTGCTGGTCTGGGCTGGAATCTCTTTCAGCCTCGTTTCGCCCGTGTCTGGATCGGTCGTTTCTAGCGGTTCAGTGAGCGGAAACCCGCGCCGCCCCCAAATATCCTCACGCCGCAACCGATAGGCGAGTTGCTTCAACTGATTCAGCAAACTGTGGGCAGAATGCATCCACACTTGACGCTCTCGCAGAGCCTGGAGCATGGCTTGCAGTTGGGCATCGGTTGGGTCAAAACATTTTTGCCGCATGCCTTGCCGATGTTGTTGGGGGCGATCGTGCCGATAAACCAGATGGAATACTTCAATCAGGGCGCGATCGATGCCGTCAAACTCTTTGGGATTTGCTCGATTCAGCAATGCCCAATCGCTACTAATGCGTAACCCACACTCCAGCAAAAATTGATTGAGTTCCGGGTTACGCCTGACTCGCAGGTCGACCCATTGCGCCAATGCCCCCTGACGCTCGGTTGAAAAGGAACTCAAAATTTCCACTGAAAACGGTACAAATGCCCCTCGTAGCGGTTTACCATCATCATTTAGCACAAAGGGCAGCAAATCACGATAGGTAAAGCCATGCCCTGGACCGAATAGTTGCGCCCGTCTGCGGCAGGCTTGCAAGATGGGATGAGAGATATAGCAACGCAAGCAAAGTTCTGCCTTGAAGCCATCTGCTTCAGACCTGGAATGAGTCTGCGCCAGCTTTAACAATTCACGTTGAACCGAAGCCGGGGGCTGAACCTGGCAACTGATCCACTCTGGGAAGTGCGCTCCGAAAAACGCTTGCGCTGTGGGCAGTAGCTGGAGTTTGTAGCCACCGCCATCCTCAGCCGCATCAATTCTGACCAATTTCCAGTATTTCGATGATGCACTCATGGTGACTACGGATTCCTCAGATTGAAACGGGCTTTTTCCGCAACGGCTGCGGCATTGCTGAATGGCGGTGCCCTCATCCCCAACCCTTCTCCCCAAGGAGAAGGGAGCTAGAATGCTTGTTCCCTCGCCTTTGGAGAGAGGGCCAGGGTGAGGGTGGCTCGGATGACTTCATCCCAGGATTCAGCAGCGCCACTGCTGCTGTAGCAGATGTTAGTTGGCAGACCGCTTCCCTAACTGTACCTAGACATTGCAAATTTGAGCCTATGCAGTAGGATAAGCAGAAAGCTGGATTGGCTCAACGGGGACGATCGCTCAGGCACTGAACGAATGGAGGTCTCCACAGCATGAGGTACTTGACCAAGCTAGGTTTGATCGCGGCTCTAGTAATTGGCATTATAGTCACTTCAGCACATTTAACCCCTGCGGCTAACCCATCAGTGCCGCCCAACGCTCCCCTGAGTGTGGAGCAGCTTCAAGCCACGCTCGATCGCAACGATGTTGCCGGTGCGATTCGTCTGGTGGAATCGGGCTGGAGCTATCAGTACGAAGAGTATTACGGCGGCGAGCTCACCAGTCAAATCCTTGACGCAAACGCAATTCGTCAACGGTTAGAAGCGATCTCGCGATCAACGGGCAGACGATCGGCGTTGATTTATATCATTCCCACCGATGACCAGTTGGAACTCATTCTGGTGCCGCCCGGTGCTCGTCCAATCCATCGACGCATTTCAGCCGTTAACCGACAGACACTCCTTCA
>JACMKO010000200.1 GCA_014380065.1 Leptolyngbya sp. ES-bin-22
ATTGAAAGGCATGATGCAGATTATGCCAGCCTTCACCCAGAGTTAGAACAGCGACGAACCAATTGTTGCGGCTGTAATCGTTGGTGCGAAAGGGTTGTTCACCGGCAATATGGGTCAGTGAATTGACCGTTGCAACGCCATGAAAGAGAAGAGTTGTGCTGAGGAAAAAAGCAGCAAGATAGTCTACTCCACCCATGAGATAGGAGATTGCACCAAGTGCAATGGTGGGAATGAAGTGCAAGCGATCGATCAGCTTCAAAACGACATCATTTTCAACATCAGCGGGTAACTTTTCAGGTAGAAACTGTGAAGAGAACAGCCATCCAGTTTGAGACCACCAGAAGCCTTTGATCCCGTTGAACGGTCGATAGGGCGAATGCGGGTCATGAGCCTGATCGGAAAATTGATGATGCGCTATGTGGTGAGCTTTCCACCAACTGGGTCCCATTTGTCCAGCGGCAGCCGCGACGATGCTGCCAAGCCATAGCACTGGCGCTGGCGCTTGATAGCTTCTGTGGGTTAGCAATCGGTGGTAAATGCCAGTGGTGGCAAACATACGGATGACATACAGTGATAGTGCCCAAGCGATCGCCCCCCAAGATAAGCCGGTGAAAATCACGAGTAGTGCGCCAACGTGACTCACCACGATTAACGTAGGACCAATGATGTAAGAAATTACGGTGAGTTGAGAGTACGGCTTCATTGAGCGTTTAGTTTCCTTAAGCTGCGGGCTAGAAATGCAAAATCTAAAGTCTGCATTTAACCATTATGTCTGCACGTATCTCGGTGCACAGTGGCGCAAAAAAAGTCAAACTAGAAATAGTAGGAGACCACTTCTACCGCGAGCTTAATTCTCCATCCACTAATTTTTGGCAGTAGCGGGTACGAAGTTTAGTTCGACCATCCCTATGATTGAAATCCTGGCTGTGCTTTCTGCCTCCGCAGCAGCAGGGATGCGCATTGCGCTTCCGCTGCTGCTGATTGGCTTGCTGTATGGAGGCAGTTTGTGGTCGCGCGTACCACTGCTATCAAACATCTCACCACCCGTCGTTTTGGGTGTGCTAGTGAGCTGGTCTTTAGTGGAAATTTTCGCCTCTAAAGATCGATTGGGGCAACGATCGCTGCACCTGATTCAACTCCTTTTTAGCCCACTCGTCGGCGCAATTATGGGCATGGCAGTCGCACAGGCAGCAGGCATACCTACCTGGCTAGTTTGGCTCTTAGGGGGTATCGGCGGGTTGGTGGCGCTGGTGCTGCAACTCGTTCAGGTGGGCTGGTTCTATCGCTTAAAGCAGATCCCCCTTTGGGTGGTCTTCGCGCAGGATGCACTTTGCTTTGTGCTGGTGTTGTTTGCGCTGGATGCCCCGCGACAGGGTGGTTTGATTGCGCTGCTGCTACTATGGCTGGCAATTCGCACGTCTAAAGAGTGGCGGCGTTGGTATTTGGAGCAGATAGGAGCGGGCGATCGCCACAACCCCAGACGACATAAGCAAGATCCAGACTGAGCAAGGGGGAAAAGGGAAGTTTTGAGTTTTGCGCCGCTAAGCCAGAGAGTCTTGAGTTGCTCTCTCTGCTGCCTCTACCCCTTCTGCTTCTGACTCCTGACCGTTTAGCCTTTAGCCTTCGCCCTCAGAACTCAAGCACAAAGTCCAGGATGTGGGTTCTGTCCCAAAAAGAGCGTCCTAAATAGATGCCTGGTGCAACTTCTCGAATTTCGTCGCGGATTTTTTGGGCGATAAATGAAGTTTTGGCATAATCCAGCACGATCGTCGCTTTGCCATCAATCCAGCTCGTACCTGGGTAAACCTCAGCTTTGACTAGCTCCAAACCAAAGGGCAGTACTTTGTTCAGCAAGAACCCCTCTTGATGAAAGACTTTTCCTTGCCAAACCAGCAACGTGGCAACAGACGCAAGCCCGTGGCTCAAGCCAGAGCCAGGAGCCAGAATGAGGGTTCCCCTACTATCACCGTTGGGCAACTGACTCGCCGTACCCTGACGATAGAGCGCGTCTAGTTCAACTGCTGTCGTCGCCAGCAAAGCCGCTGTTGTGATCGACATTTTGGTCCCCTGAGCGATGTGAAGAGATGAAGCCATTCACTCTGAATTTAGCGCTGTTCGCTAGGCGCTGACTGCTCACTCGAATGCACAATTTTTTGCACACGCTCTACGATCGCCGCACTAGCGAATCGCCTGACTCCACATCAAACCAGTGCATTTCGTCAGGCGGAATGGTGAATGCCAGTTCGCGGTTTGACCAAAGCTCTGGCGGCAGCAGCGATCGCAGGACGATGGGATCACCTTGCGCGTTGGGCACTTTGAAGCTCACCAGGTTATGCATACCCAGGTTTTCGACGAGAAAAACCTTACCTTTTAGCGTTGCCGCGTTATCTGTTTCAGCGAGGTGGAGATGTTCTGGACGCACACCAAGCACGATTTGGGGTGGCACAGTCGGCAAGTCGGGCAGCCGGATTTTGCAGTCTCCCAGGAGCGCATAATTGCCCTGACAGGGAAGGGTTAGCAGATTCATTTGCGGACTGCCCACGAAGCCAGCGACAAACTGATTGGCGGGACGATCGTAAATTCGCTCTGGGGCATCTAGCTGTTGCAAATACCCATTGTTCAACACGGCAACCTGTGTCGAGAGCGTCATAGCTTCAGTTTGGTCATGAGTAACATAAACTACAGGAGCCTTCTGCGTTGAGAAAATCTGCTTCAGGTCGGCGCGGACACGTTCCCGTAGGAGCGCATCCAGGTTGCTCAGCGGTTCGTCCAGCAAAAAGACATCCGATCGCCGTACCAGCGCCCGACCCACTGCAACTCGCTGCCGCTGCCCGCCCGACAGTTGTCCCGGTTTGCGCTGCATCAAATCATCCAAGCCCAGGATGTGCGAGACCTCCGCAATCCGCTTCTCAATTTCATCCGTAGGTACCTTTTTCAGCTTTAACCCAGCACGCAGGTTTTCGCGCACGTTCAGGTGTGGATAGAGGGCATAGCTTTGGAACACCATTGCAATGTTGCGATCGCCCGGTCGCTTAAAGGTGACATCGCGATCGCCAATCAATACCTGTCCTCGCGTGGGCTGTTCTAAACCCGCAACCATGCGTAAAATTGTCGATTTTCCACAGCCAGACGGACCCAGTAAACTCAGCACATCGCCATCCTCAACCGAGAGGCTAATGTCTTTCACGGGAATGACTTTGGGAGTGAATGTTTTGTTGAGGTTTTTGAGTTCAAGTTTGGACATGGGAGGAAAGTATAAAGGATGAAGGATAAAATGCTTTTAGCCTTTATCCTTTTACAGCGCCTGCGGTTAAGCCTTGTACAATCTGGCGTTGGAAGAAGAGAACGAGGATAACGAGGGGAATAGTGCCAATGACCGTAGCAGCGGCGATCGGACCATAGGGAATTTCAAACACAGACGAACCGCCGATTTGAGCAGAAGCAACTGGGATCGTTTTCATGCTTTCTTCGGTGAGAAAGGTAAGGGCAAAAATGTACTCATTCCACGCAAAGATGAAGGTGAGAATGCCTGTCGTGACGAGAGCTGGTAGGGTAAGCGGCATCACAATCTGAATCAGCATTTGCCAGATTGAATACCCATCCACTTTGGCAGCATCTTCGAGATCTTTGGGTAGCTGTTCAAAAAAGCTCCGCATGACCAGGATTGTTAGAGGCAAATTGATCGCAGTGTAGGGAATAATCAGCGCTAGATAGTTGTTACCTAGATGGAAAAATTGCACGATCTCGAGCAATCCTTGCAGCAGCAAAATGCCAGGAAAGAGGGTAATGAGTAAAATCGCTGCCTGAGCAATTTGACCGCCAAGCGGACGCAAACGAGCGAGCGCGTAAGCGGCTGGAGACCCAATGGTTAGACAGGCGATCGTCGAAATCAAAGACACGATGGCGCTGTTTAAGATGTAGCGCATAAACGGACGACGGCTAAACAATTCAATGTAGTGATTGAGCGTCAACCGAGTGGGAAAATAAACGTTAGGAACTGCCGCAATATCTTCATTCACCTTAAATGACGTTAAGATCTGCCACAGCATGGGAGCTAAACAGAAAATAGCGATCGCTACGACCGCTACCCAAAACAGGATTTTGCCGACAGAAAGCGACTGCCTCCTATCAGGTACAGGAGTTTTCGTCGGTCGATTAGAATCAAGCGTCGCTGCCATCAGGTTTTCCTTAAGTTTTTGGTGGTTGGTTGTTAGCTATTAGTTGTTACTTTAGTTTTAGCTGTTAGGCGATGTGTAATTTATACATGGCTGAGTGGTAATTACTGGCAGTAGCAGCATGATTTACTAACCACTAAAAACTAACCACTAAAAACTTCTCACGCTGCTGTCCTCGATCGCGATCGTTGAATCAACACGCTACCAATCATGACTGCAATCACAAGTAGCAAAAATGTAATCACAATCAAGGCTGATGCGTAGCCAAAATCGAGATACCGCATAGCATTAGAGTAAATATAGAGCGATACCACTTCGGTTGAACCACCGGGACCACCACCCGTCATGACTTGAATCAGATCAAAAATGCCAAACGCCTGGGCAAAGCGAAACAGCATCGCAATGATGATTTGTGGTAGTAGTAGGGGCACGGTAATCTGCCAGAAACTCTGCCAGGGCGTTGCACCTTCTAGCGAGTAGGCTTCGTACAGGTCGCCAGGGATGGATTGCAGCCCTGCCAATAACAGCAGACTGATGAAGGGTGTCGTTTTCCAAACGTCTGCGAAAATGACGGCGATCGTGGCGGTCAATGGCTCACCCAACCAGTTAATGCCATTGGTGATTAGCCCCAAATTCCGCAAAATGTCATTGGCAATGCCGTACTGATCGTTGAAAATCCACGTCCAGCCCAACCCAATCAGCGCTGTTGGCAATGCCCAGGGAATAATTGCTATCGTGCGGAGAACATTGCGCCCTCGAAACGGCTGATTCAGCACCAGCGCAATGCCCATGCCCAGAATCAGTTCCACGACGACCGAAATGACCGTGAAGCGGGTTGTCACTCCAAGCGTTTGCCAAAAGTGCCCGTCGCCTAGAATCCGTGTGTAGTTACTGAGTCCGGTAAAGACTGGCTTTAGTTCTGTACCCAAGTTCTCTGCAAAAAAGCCCAACCAGATCGATCGCGCAATGGGATACGCAAACACGCACAAGAGAACCGCGATCGACGGTAAAAGTAAGTACAGCCCGACTCGCTGTTCTCGTGACTGAATGGTGGTACCTTTGGGCGTTTGCATGAGGGGTGAACAGTTGGTGGGTAGAAGGTAGGAGGGAATGCAGGAGCCAGGAGTCAGAATCCAGGAGCGAAAGGATAAGGGCTAAAGAACGAAAGGTTAGTCAGTACGTGGAAGATAAAGGACAAAAGGGCAGTCAGTAGTCAAAATCAATTCAAAATCTCTAGCGAAACGGCGCACCGCGCAATTCAAAACTCACCCCTCTCTCCCCTCACCCCTCTCTCCCCTCACCTCTTCCTTCCCGCTGCCAAGAGCCGTCGTGTCTCACCCGCAGCATCTTTCATGGCTTGTTCTGGTGACTGCTGATTGGTCAAGGCAGCGCTGAGATAGCGCTGGAGGATGTCTGAAGCCTGGGCATATTGGGCGATCGACGGACGCAGTACCGCTTGATCCACGATTTTGAGCAGTTGGGGATAGTGGCTGTATTTAGCAACAATCTCTGGATCGTTAAAGAGATTACGACGGCTGGGTACATAGCCCGATTCCAGGATGTATGCTTTTTGGGGCGCTTGGCTGGTGAGAAACTTTACTGCCTTCAGCGCTTCTTGAGGATGTCGAGTCGTTTTAGCAATGCCGACACCCCAACCACCCAGGCAGGAACCACCTACGGGTTGACCGGGTGCTGGCACCATCGGCATAATGCCAACCTTGCCTTTGATGCGCGAATCTTCTTTATTGACCAATTCCCAGGCATAGGGCCAGTTGCGCAGAAAGACGGCATCGCCCGCTTGAAAGATGCGCCGCGTATCTTCTTCAACGTAGGTGGTCACACCAGGTGGTGAAATGCCTTGCGCGATCGTCTGCCGCAAAAATTCAGCCGCGCGGACAGCCTCTGGGCGATCGAGACCTACATCTAGCGATTGAGGATCAATCCAAAAACCGCTAAAACCTTTCAGCACTTCCACAAACATGGTGATCAAGCCCTCATACTGGCGACCCTGCCACAAATAGCCCCACCGAGTCGCCTTCTTGTCTTGCAGCGTCTTGGAGATGCTCATGATGTTGTCCAGGGTTTTGGGCGGCTGTAACCCGGCGTTTGCAATCAGGTCTTTGCGGTAGTAGAGCACGCCTGCATCCGATCGCACGGGCATCCGGTAAAGCCGACCTTCGTAGCGACCACTTTCTACTGCTTGCGGCGAAAACCCATCTAAATCCTGTGCCGAAACCTGATCCGTGAGGTCGAGCAACCAGCCAGCCGCCGCAAATTTAGGTGTCCAGACCACATCCATATTGATGAGGTCATAGGGAGAATTGCCCAGCAGAAACGAAGTGGTGTAAAGGTCTTCGTTGGTGTTCGCCGAGTTGGGTCCCTCATCAAGCTGGATGCGAATACCTGGATTTTGCGCTTCAAATGCTTTCAC
>JACMKO010000201.1 GCA_014380065.1 Leptolyngbya sp. ES-bin-22
GACGGGAAGGAGCGCAGATGTATTGCTAAAGCCAAGGAGTTCCAGGGTATAGTCCACGCCGCTGACTGTGAAGCTGTTGCTGGAGCTTGTGTTTTGCCAGAACACGGCATCGGCGCAGGGGGTCACACTTTGGTAAGGGCAGGGCAACACGTCATCTGGCGTTTCAACCACTCTCAGGCTGTATGTAAAATTGCGCGTAATGGGTTCATTGTTGATCAGTAGATTGAGTGCCACCGTCAAATCGACGGTTTGAGGTACGGTCAATTCAATGAAACCAACTGGATTATTGAAGTGTCGTAGCTGCCCCAGTTCTAGAAGGTTGTTAAAGTCTCCAGTGCCAGTTTTACCCGTGAAACCAAGTCCACTGGGTGGGGCATACTGTCCCCAACTGACTCGGTTTTCTGTATCAGTTGTGTAGGTGACATTGCCGCCAATGGCGTTGTTCCAGGTGCCGATCGTCGAAAACGTGAACGCCTGAACAGCCGTGGCTACAAAATTGAACCCTAGCGCCAAGACAACCATTTGTAGCGGCTTTGCCAACGCGGTTGAAGTAGCCTGCATCAATTTCATTGGTCTGAATCTCCTTCGGTGAACAACGGCACTTTCATGAGGCTTCAATGCTTCAAAGGATAACGTCTTTTCAGGTGGCACCAGCGGCGATCGCGATCGCTCGTCGCACAGCGCTATCAGCATTCACAAAACCAGAGCCGTAGGCAATGTCATACCCAGGCGCACCCAAATCGTAGGCTGTTTCGGAGAGTACTTGCTGTACCTGAGTAGCTGTCAGGTTGGGGTTGGCGCTCCAAACGAGCGAGGCAACACCTGTAACATTGGGTGTGGCAGCAGACGTGCCACTAAACTGTGGGTTGTAGTCGAAGACCGCGCCGCTCGTCGGCGAAGCGGTTGCTCTAGTGGCGAAGACATTCGTCGGACCCATCAAGGTCAACCCGTAACCATAGTTGGAGTAGGGCGCACGTGTACCGGGTACAACGGCATTGCCATTACTATCAATATTGCCAAAGGATGCGCCAACCGCAATGACATTACTGTAAAAAGATGCCAGATAGGCTGGGTAGGAGAGATTGCTGGCACCATCATTTCCAGACGCAATGACAAACAGTACGTCACTTTGATGGCTGGCAATTAACTGCTCAAACGCAGGCTCAATCACGTTTGCACCCAGACTTAAGTTGATGACTAAGCGCTGACCGTTACGAGCAGCTTGAGCAATGAGCGCCTGGGTTGCCTGGGTGAGGGTGCGATCGCCCGTATTACTCCCCGGAATCACATCCACCTGCGCGACTGGCGAACGCCAATTGATGCCACTGAGACCCAAACCATTGTTGCTGATGGCAGAGAGGATGCCTTCTACAGCGGTGCCATGCGACGTTGGCACGTCAAACTCATCGGCAAGATTGCTATCAATGATGATGGGAAGGCGTAAGTCGGGATGAATATTGCCTGCACTATTGAAGCCTAACCCAGTGTCTTCAATGCCAATCAGGATGCTACTGGAGCCTGTAGTCAAGCGCCAGGCATTCTGCACACCCATCATGGTCAGGCTCCACTGCTGTGAGAAAAGTGGATCATTTGGAATAATAGCCAGGTTGAGGGTGCGATCGACAAATTGAATACTGTCAATACCTTCCAACAGAATTTGATTCCCATTGCTCAAGAGCAAACCATCAAATGCCTGCGTCCCATTGCCTGCATCGAACAACACACCATTGCCATTGATACCGATCAAATTGAAGAACACACTGCTGGATGACACGGTGGAAAGGTCGAGTCGATCGCGTCTGCCGCTGCCAAAATCCACGTTGCCGTTGCCTGAGAACACGGTGTAGCGGTAGCTGGCATTGTAAGTAAAGGTGTCTGCACTCAGCGTTCCTTGCACAATTTGCAACCCACCCACGGGTGTGGCGGCAAGTTGCAAATTGTAATTGGTGTCGCCACTGAATTGGTTTACCAAAACAGCGTAGTTTCCGGCTGCTAGATTATTAAAGGTAATGGCTTCTGGACTGTTTCCAGACATCAGCGAAGCGGCAAGCATTTCACCGGGATCGATCGCGCCATTGCTGTTGGCATCACGCAGCAAATAAACATCGGCATCGGCACTCAACCCACCCAAACTCAGGCTGAAGTTGCTGGTATAGCTCAACGAGAATCGGTAATAATCGGCTGGATCAGCGCTGCCTACAAAATCGCTAAAGCCCTGGGCGCGAGACAAGCTGCCAAGGTTGCGGGCAGCGTTCAAGGTATTGCCAGCCGCATCCGCCGTGAGGGTCAAACTGTAAGTGGTGTTGCCGCTGTAGCGTACTACGTCCACAAAATAAGTTCCGGCTGCCAGTCCAGCCACGTTGATGGTGTCTGGTGTGGTGCCAGGTGACACCGAGGCGGCGATCACATCATTGCTATCGATCACGCCATTGTTATTGTTATCCCGAATTAAGTACAGGTCAGCATCCGCACTAAGTCCATTAAGCGTCAAATTCAGATTGCTGGTAGCATTCAGTTGAAACCGATAGAATGCTTGTGGGTTTGCATTGCTCACAAAATCGTTGGTGCTACGTCGTCCGTTGAGAATGCCAAAATTTGCGGCTGTCCCTAATGTGCTGCCAGCACCGCTGGGTGTAGCAGTGATGCCAAGCTGGTAATTCGTATCGCCCTGATATTGCAGCACTTGAACGGCGTAGCTGCCTGCGGCTAATCCGGCAAGATCGATCGCCTCTGCATTGCTGCCAGACGCGATCGAGTAACTCAATACTTCACCGCGATCGACCACACCGTTCTGATTAGCATCCTGAATAAAATAAAGATCAGCATCAGCACTTAACCCAGTGAGGCGAAGGCTGACGTTGTTGCTGGCAGTAAGTTGAAAGTTATAGAAATCGCTAGGATCACTGCTGCCAACAAAATCTCTGGCGGTCACACTGCCATTGACGACACCTAAATGACGCGCCGTTAAGAGCGTATTGTCTGCTGCATCGGTAGTTAATGACGCTGGGCGAACATCAGAAGTATTTACCGTGCTGCTACTAAGCGCACTAGCCTGCATCCAGTTGCTCTGTTGCAGTGGGTCAACCAAAGCTGTTGGAGCCAATGTGGTTGCAGTCGTTTGTAAATCTGCCAGTGCCGTTCCAGTGGAGTTAGAAAAATTGAAAGCGCTCGATCGCTGTGCTTGTGAGAACATCTTCGTTTCCTTATGGGTAGAGGGCTGCAAGGTGTAACGTGGCTGGCTCCGAAGGCTATTGATCTGTAAATTGCTTTCTATAACCGCTGTAACGTTCTACAGCTCAGGGATTGATAGGCACAAAATCGTAACCAACGTTGGTTGGTTGCACTTGCACTAATGTGGGATGGCTGAGACGATCGCCAGAGGGCAAAAATTTCACGACTTCCCCCGCTCCTGCCGCTGAGAAGCCAGGACTACGCAATGCTGCCTGAAGCGTGCTGCGGGTGCGACCTTGCTTCAAACCCTCAATAATGGCGCGAGTAGCATCGTAGGCAGTGGCTGTCCGCCAGTTGACCTTGCCACCCCAGCGCTGAGTTGCACGTTGCGTAAAGGCGCTTGCCGCTTGCCTTTGAGGATGCCAGACAACGGGCAGCGTTAGCCCACTCACATCGCTTTGCCCCGACTGCAATGTTTGTTGCGTATACAGGCTAGGACTGCTGAAGAGCGCCAGTTTACCCTGATTGCTGCGAGCAAAGGCGATCGCCCGTTCTAAGCGATCGACGTGAGACGTGAGTAGCACTGCCTCCGCACCGTTTCTGATGGCTTGAGCGATCGACACGGTGGGATTGAAACCAGGTGAGGCTAAATCGCAATCGATAGAAATTAATTTGCCACCGGCTGCAAGCAGCGATGCCGTGAATTCATCTCGAAAGGTGATGTTGTCGGGAGCCTGAGAATCGTAGCAAACTGCAATACGGGTTTTATGAGCGGTTTTGATAGCATATTGCGCCAGGGGTTCTGCCAAAAATCGAGTGGTGGGAATGGTACGGAAAATGTAGTTGCCGAAGCCTGCTAGTTGATTGGCAGAACTGGTTGGCGTGATCATGACGAGTTGACCGGGCTGATAGATTGAGGCGGCTGCCAGCGATGCGTCACTGGTGTTGTGTCCGACAACTGCCAGCACTTGAGGATCATCCACCAACGCGGTCGCCACTTGTTTGGCAATGGCTGGATTGTTTTCGTCGTTGACAATTTCAACCTGTAAGCCTGCACCGTTAATGCCTCCTGCTCGATTCACTTCATCCTGTGCTTGAGCTACTCCGCGCAGCATTTCTTGCGTGACGTTGAGGTTACTGCCAATGGGGACGCTAACGGCAATTTTGAGTGTGCGATCGCCTTGTTGGCGATCGCCAACAAGACGGGCATTGTTGAGATAAATCAGAGTTTCTGGATCATTACGCCGTTGGATTAAAGCTGCCTCGAATCGACCAACGGCTGTGGTGTAATCTTCTTTCGCAAACGCAGTAACCCCTTTTTGCTTGTCTGGCGGGGCATTGGCAGCGATCAGCAGTTTCTCACCTACACTCATCCGTTCTTGCACGCTGCTAGAAGACCCAGGAATGGATGGATGACCCAACAGATAAGCGTGTAATTTTGGGATTGCCCACAGTGACACCAGCCCTAGCAAAATAAACGCGATCGGTGGTAACCCACCTTTCTTTTTGGCAACCTGAGTCATGGTTTTGCTCCTGAGGTGGTGGGATCAATATTGATCAGTGGCAGCGCTCCATTTCCACCCATGACGGTTGGAAACTGCCCATTCCACTTTTCGATCGCCTGTTTTTGCAGCAGTTCTGGAGTCAGCGTTTGTCGCAACAGGCGCTGAGATTCTGCTTGTCCTTTGGCGCGATTCACTGCTGCCTCTGCTTCTTTAGCCGCACGTAGAGTCACATATTCGGCTTCTTTTGCCTGCTGTTCCGCAATCTGTTTGGCTTCGATAGATTTAGTAAATTCGGCAGAAAAGGAGATATTGGTCAGCGAGACATCATCAACAATCACGCTATAAGGGGCGAGACGTTGTTTGATTTGCACATCAATCTCACTTTTAAGTGCAGCCCGCTGTCGCAAAATTTCCTCGGCTGTGCGCTTTGGAGTCCCCGCCTTGAGCACTTCCGTGATGGCAGGTTTAATAATTTGATCGACAATTTGTGCTTCATCACCCACGCGCTGATAGATCTTATTCACTTGTTCTGGATCAATATGCCAGTTGAGTGCCAGCGACATACTGAGTGTCTGAAGATCTTTAGTGCCAGCCGTCGATTCAATGTCCGTTTTTTGCACTCTCACGGTGAGCGCTTTGACGGAGGTAACGAATGGCACTTTGAAATGAACGCCTTCATCTAAAACACGATCTTGAACCTTGCCAAAGTTCATTAACACGCCGCGCTCACATGCATGAATAATGACAAATGATGTGAGTAAGACATAACCGACAATTAAAAGCGTACCGCCCACAAAATAAGGCCGTCCGAACGGTGGCATAGAGGCTCTGGTCATCGTCTTCAACCTCAATTGGTTAGTTTTTGTTATTTTTTGGGCGCTGTATCTAACCGCTGGAAACGACGGGTAATTTCGTCATCCAGTGTGAGTTGCTCCAGTTCGGTTGTGAGTCTTGCGGTCGGATTTTCAGACAATTCTGTGAAAGCACTGACTTTCAGATAACGATGTTGCACGGCAGCTTCAGCGGTTTCAAACTGCGATCGCGCCGAGTCCATTCGCAAATCAGTATTGATTTTGGCGATCGCTGCCAGCGCTTCGTTTACCTCCGACAACGCCTTAAGGTTCTGGGTTTGCACCTTGTACGTTTCAAGCTTTTGTTGCTCTTGTCGGAGTTTATCTTTCATGGTCAGCAGCCATTTTTCAGCTTGCGTCACCTGTTCTACCAGTTTTGGTATTAACTGCTCAATCAGAATGGCTTTGCTCATTGCTAACCGAGCCGCTTCTTCGTTACCACTGCGATGTGCCAGCATTGCCTGGTTTTCAGCCTGGTGAAATTCTCGCTTTTTAGCTTCATATTTTTCTTTCGCTCGATCGTACGCCGCTTTTACTTTGGCAACCGATTCGGTTAGTTGGGCGACAGACTCCTGCATCGATCGCAACGATTCTTCGGCAACTTCAACTGCAATCTTGCCACCAGTCTCCAGCGGCAATCCCAACAGCCAGTTCCAGGTGCCAATAATTACGCGCGCTGTGCGATCACCGATTAACCAATAAACGATTTTTTTCACCATGACAATGCTCACGTCTTCAAGAAATTGTGTTGTGCCGATGTAAAAGAAGAAGATTGAATGGATCGCCAGCCACTACTCAATGCAGCGATCGAAGGAGTGGAATGAGGTTAAGGCAATAGAGCGAATTGAAGTTATTCTTTTGCCATCGATCGGGGGATAAATTGAGGCTTATGGTGCATCCTGAATCTGTTTCCGGCTCAAGTTACCGCTCAAACAATAGAAACCGACATCGCCACCTGTTCCTTCTTTGGTGAAGACGAATTTAGCCGCTGTGTTGGGAGAAAAGCGCTCAGTCATTTCATATTTCACTCTTGAACCAAAGAGTTGTTGTTCTCCATACCAGCGATCGCCCGCTGTATATCTCAATTTGTAAGTTCCAATTGGCATCCGCATCTCGACCATTTCCCCCACGCGAACAAAGGCTGTTGTAATCACTTTGTTAGAGTCCCAATCGAGCAATTCAATCAAGTAATTTTGATTGCTGCCTGTAATATCAGTACTGTTTCGTTCAGAACAGTCTGATGGCAGCGGAGATTTTTCGACTGGTAAGGGAGTTCGTAGAAAAAGTCGAAGTCGTGCCCAATGGGTCTGAGGTGACTGGCTTTGTGCTTGTTTCAGTACTCCACTCTTTGGGAGTTCAACAGGTTTCATGTCTACGGGATGACTGACTTTAGTTAGATTACCTGTTTCAATAACAGACGACCCAGAGCGCAATAAGTAGGTAAAGCCTGTAATCACGCTCATAGCCAGTAGCAGCCAACCAACGTTCCGTTGTAAGCGATTCCTTCTCTGTCGCTTCAGCTTGCGAACTTCTTCTCGAAAACGAACTTCAAGTTTAGGCATGAGACATCCTCCCAAATAGGAACAATGTGCCGAGTTAGAACTCACATCTGGTCTTAGAAAGAAGCAGAATAATTGGGGATAATGGGGATGGTTAGGGAGTTATCAGTAAGGCAGCGATCGAGCACTGCTTTTTTTACAAATCTTTACAATATGGCTTTCTACCTGAAGACTAGAAGCACAAAGTCATTGCGTCTCAATCACGGATTCGCACAAAACCAGCCTTTTCAATCAGCTCTTGCCCTTCATTCGTCAGCAGTAGATTGGCATAGGCTTCTCCAGCCTCCTGCTCCATTTGACCATTGTTATTAATAATGACGAATAGTTTGCGTGTGATTGGATATTGCCCACTGTGAAAGGCATCGACATTGACTACATTCCTCTTTAAAGGACAAGCCGCCGCTTTGACAAAGGGTGGCTCGTAGGGAGGCACTAAAGCATCTGGTTTCTCTGCAAGCGGCAACGTTTTCACTGTGCATTGGGGCACAGCTTCGGGTGCAGAGGCGTAATAAATACCACCTGCATTTTGGGCAAGCCGTCGCAGTCCTGTTGTGGTATCTTTTACAAATTCAACGTCGTTACCAAAGGTCTTTAGCTGTAAGCGCTCTTTGAAGAAGTCTACTGTGCCACCCTCTTTGCCGCGAGAGTAAGGCGTAATGGGTAAACTTGAACCGCCTACTTCCTGCCAGTTAGTGATTTCACCAGCGTAAATCTTTTTTACCTGTTCCAGCGTCAACCCTTTAATAGGCAAGTTTCGATTGACGACGATCGCAATACCATCAACTGCAACCGGAATTTCACGTAATTGCACATTCTTTAGTTTTGCCTTTTGAAGATCACTGTCTTTCAGCGATCGTGAAGAGAGCGAAAACGCCAACTGCCCGTCAATAAGCATTTGGATGCCAGAACCAGAACCAGGCGTGAGATTGCTCCCTGGCAGTGGATCGGTATAGGTGAGCCTGAACGCAGGCTCGGACAATTGGATTGCTGCATAAACAGGTGGACGAATGGGTGCCCAGGTTGTACTGCCACCATACTTAAACTCGCCAGACGGTACTTTCTGAACATTAAGAAAACGGGGTAACGTATTGGCTGGGTTTGAGGGTGAAATTGACAGTGAGATTGGATTTAAAATGTTTTGAAATGAGGTTCGACCGACCCACCAAACACCTGCACTGGTAAGGGCAACTGTCGTCAAAAAGGCTAAGACTAGAACAGTTGAATTGTCTTTTTGAGACATAGGTTCTTTCCTGATTGAATAAGGTACCGCAACCCCATGCAGGTCTAGAAGATTACTCAGATGAAACTCATCACGTTGGCGTAACCGTTCCGTCAATTCGTCGTCCCATCACCTCGCCATCAGTCTCTACGGTTAGATTTCAACCATTATCAAACGGCTGGATGGTACTGATTTGTGTGGCAACTGATGGTTGAATCGCTTAACTAATCCACAGTGCAACTAAAGCTACGAGTCTCAAATCGATAGGTTCCTCTTTCATAAGATTTAATTTTAAACGCCCATAGCTCACCTGCCTTTAAATTGTCGATGCTGCCAGAATCTACCCCTAATCCATTGCCATCGCTGTCATAAATATCGAAGTAAAGCGTTGCACGTTTGCAGAACTTAATACTTTTCAGAGTGCCAGTAATTTCACTGCTGGGCTTACCTGATAAAAAATCTGGTTCCCCTGGCTTACCAAAGTGACTATCTAAATTTACCATCGCGCCAGCTAGGGGATTCAAATTAGATTTGGGCGTAGAGCTGGCAGATACCTGGGGGATTGGCGATAGCTCAACCTTTGGGCTGGCGGATACGGTCGGTATCGCAATCGGCAAAGGACTTGCGGCTGGCGGCGCTGTATAGAACGCTAGAAATGGCAGCATCATATTTTTAATCGCCACCACCACAAATACCAGACTTCCACCTGCGAAGATACCTGGTAATGCCTTTTTGGTGTGTTGCTTTAGAGTTGCGATCGCCCGCTCACGCCGTTCTTGACGATCGCGCTCCTTTTGCTGATGTTCAAGTGCCTGTTGTTCGCGATGCATCAGCACGGTTTTGGCAGCATCATGCAGCAACTCGATCGGCAGATTGACTTCTTCCGCAGTTTTTTCTAACTCTTGAAGCGTGCAATTTTCCTGCGTTTGCTCGCGCTGCGCTTGCTGCAAGCTTTGCAGGCGCAGTGCTTCAGTCAGGATGTCTGAGATGCACTCACTCGGAATTAAATCAGTAGAAGCAATGAGCCATCTTTCTCGCTCCTGCTCGTGCTGCTCGTGTTTGTGGTTTGCCACTGCTTCCATCCTTTGTTAAGCTTCTTGGTATGCTTTCAACATACCTTCTTAGTTTTGTATCTAGCTCCTAACACCTGCTCTCGATCGACCTTTGGCATGAGAAAACGCTGTACTGTGACTACCATCTAGCAATGTCAGGAGTTTTAAGCGTTCCGTTATCGCTGTCTGTTAAGCATACTAATATGCTTAACTATATTTTGCAAGAGGGATTTGATTAAAAAAGTTAAGCGTAGACTGAGCTAAAGTCAGCGCTAAGATAGGAGCGACACTGAACTGAACTGCTGTGCCGAATCTTACCTCATGAGCTTTGACGAAATTTTAGCTGCGTTAAATACCAGAGTGGAAACCAGCGAAGGTAGACCACTGCATGAAGCAGAAATGACGATCCTGCGTGGAACCTGGGAAGGCTTAACCTATCCAGAAATTGCAAAAGGGTCTGCTTACTCTTTGAACTACCTCAAACAGGACGTGGGTCCTAACGTTTGGAAGCTTTTGTCTCGCATGTTTACAGAAGAGGTCAGCAAGTTTAACTTTCGATCGCTGATTGAGTCTCACATCCTCTTTGATCAGGAAGCGGCTTTGCTTCCTGTGATGTCCCCTGATCCAACAGCGGCGTATCAGAACGTGAGTCAAGCCATGCACCGTCTAGATCATGCGTGTCTAGAAGCCTCTAAAGCGGCGATCGACAATCCTAGAACAACCTTGCTCCTTCATGCTTACGTGCAAACGCTCACGCAGCATCTCAAGCGGTTCCGCAAAAGCATGTCAGATTTAGAGCAGGGAACGATTCAAATCGCTGGACATTATCGGCTAGAGGTCATTAATCAACTCTTGCGACAGTACCTTCAACAAATTGAAGTTGAACATTCCGAGCCTGCTGTGGATGTAGCACGATCAGCTCTTTATGCCGTGAGTTATGGTGATATTCACCGCTGGTGGGAAACGGCACTCGCACAAGAGTTCCGCGACCTGAACGGTGAACTTGCCAAGTACATTCATGTGGAGCGCATTTTTATTCTGCCACACCAGGACGCAGTGGAAAACATGCAGACGACCATGCAATGGCATCGGCATCTCAACATTAATGTGTACGTTTTGGTGAGTGATGATCCAGAACTGCGCGCTAGTTTTATGGTCTGTGAACAACTGTTTACGAACCTTGTCCACATTTCGAGGAGCGGCGAAGAAGTGGA